>JBBSBN010000019.1:0-9654 GCA_038251205.1 Candidatus Saccharimonadia bacterium
AATTTCACGACTCAGTCTTGATCGGTATCACAGCTGAGAAAGACACGGATGTTATCAAGCTCGATAAGAGTGTTCGTGAAGCATTGCAGAGGATGGAGCGACAGCCGCAGTTCAGCGAGTACACAGGCGAGGTAAGTGCTAGCTTCGCACCATCCATCAAAGATAATTTGAATGAGCTACAGCGTGTACTGCTAGAGGGGCTTCTCGCAATTCTTATCGTTGGCTCTCTAGTGATCGCGGTGCGGGCATCGTTCATCACTGTCGTATCGATGGTGACAGTGCTACTGAGCACATTGGGCTTCCTCTACCTTATTGGCTACACGCTCAATGTCATTACGCTCTTTGCTCTGATTCTCGGCCTAGCTCTGATAGTTGATGATACGATCATCATGGTCGAGGCAATAGATGCTGCTCGGAAACATCAGAAAGATAGACGTGAAATAGTTCTTGAGGCTACACGCAAAATAAGCAAGGCAATGGTAGCAGCCACTTTGACTGCGGCACTAAGCTTCGCGCCACTTCTATTTGTAGGCGGAATCTTAGGTAGCTTTATTCGCGCTATTCCAGTTACTCTGATCTCAGCCCTTATTATTAGCTTGATTGTGGCGTTGATTTTCATACCATTCTTTAGTCGCTTCATACTACTTGGTAAGAAGCAGCTTGGTAAGCAGGGTGTGAAAGAAGTCGCGGCTAGCTTTGAGGCCAAACTCGCCGCATTTGTCGCCAAGCCGATGCTCTGGGCTCGCAATTCGCGTGGCAAATTGATTGCAGTTATTATCACGGCGATAATAGTCGGCTTTGGGTTTATTGGTGCCGGCATGACCATTTCGCAGAAAGTTGTATTCAACATCTTCCCGCCAAGCAAAGATACCAACGGAATAGCAGTAAGTTTACGCTTCCCACCGAATACTACGATCAAGCAGGCAGAAGTGATTGCTGCTCAAGCCGACAACTTGACCGCCGATGTTATTGGGGACAACTTCGTCCAGAGCTCGTATTATTCAACCGGTAGCGCAGACTCAGCTAGCATGCAGGTTGAGCTAACGCCATACAACAAGCGTGAGATCAAATCACCACAGATAGTTGATGAGCTCCAGCGACGCTTCAATTCAGACTTCAAATTTGCCAAAGTAACCGTGGCTCAGACAGATGTAGGCCCACCAGCTTCGGCCTTTACTATTCAGCTCGATGCTACCAACCGCGCCGGAGCATTTAAGGCAGCTGATGATTTGGCTAAGTATTTGGAAGCCGCTAAGCTTACACGACCGAGCGGAGAAGTCGCTCATTTTAAGAATGTTGCTGTGTCGAGCCCAGCTCAATTTGTTCGTACCAAATCCAACTCAATCGTGACAGTCACTGGCGACTTTGATGGTACCGATACCACGACACTCGTGACCTTGGCTCAAGACTCAGTCAAGAAAGAGTTTGATGCCAAGAAGCTACAAACCTATGGCTTAAGTAGTAATTCTCTAAGTTTCGACCTAGGTCAGGAATCCGAGAATCAAGACTCATTCAAGACGCTTGCATTGGCATTCCCAATTCTGCTGGTTGTGATGTTTGTGCTGTTGGCAATCCAATTCCGCTCATTAGTACAGCCGCTCCTCATCTTTATGGCAATCCCGTTTAGTATCTTCGGAGTCATGTTTGGCTTATACCTGACGCACAATGCGATCAGCTTCTTTACTATGCTCGGGTTCTTTGCTCTTGTAGGTCTAAGTATCAAGAATACGATTCTTCTGACTGATTATGCCAACCAAGCCCGCCGGCAAGGTATGGCTCCAATTGATGCTGCAGTAGAAGCGCTCGAAGAACGGTTCCGTCCACTATTTGCTACTAGTATGACAGCCGTTGTGTCGCTTATTCCTCTAGCACTCAGCAGTCCATTCTGGGAAGGTCTAGCAGTGGTGCTGATTTTTGGACTGCTCTCCAGCACATTCCTGGTACTTACGGTATTTCCATATTATTATCTTGCTGCCGAATACCTTCGCTTGCGAGTCTCCACCAAAGCTTTTTTCATCTGGTTCGTACCCACTCTTGTGCTTATCGTCGCCATATCATCACTGACTCACAAGCCAGCCCTTGGATTGCTGGTCCTGGTGCTTAGCCTAGGATTTATACTCGTCCGAGCATTCCGCAATCGAACTCCTCGTATCAAAGCCGCGTAGATATCGGTCTGCTATAATGTAAGCATAACAATATTGCTATGCCATCCTCCGCGCGCAAATCACTGTTTAGTAAAAACCAATTATTGATTATTGTATTGGTACTAGCTGTCGCTGGTATATTCTTTGTAATATTTACCTCAGCCGCTACCCCGTCTGTGGGAGTTGAAGCCGAGAAGGGGACAAAGACAGGGAATGCCACCATAAACAGTGACACCTCGGCCTCGGCTGGCAGCTATGTGAAGTTTAATAAACCAAGCTCTCCCGGTAACCCTCTGCCTTTTGGCTATGGTCAGCCAAACGGCCCAAGTGGCTCATTTCAGACTAAGCTAGCATTTGATGATGAGTTTAATGGTAGCTCACTTGATACTGCCAAATGGAACCCAGGCTGGCTTGGCTCCGGCATCACTCCGCCCGTTCAAAATCAGGAGCTGGCTTGCTATGATCCGAATCAAGTCAGTGTGAGTGGCGGATCGCTCATACTCAAAGTTGCTGTACGTAATATCAATTGCAATAAGGGTAGCAATCCTCATCCTTATGCTTCAGGTGCGGTGGAGTCGAATGGAAAGTTCCGCACTACTTATGGGTTTTTTGAAGCACGGGTTTGGCTAGATGCTGCAAGTAATGGCCAAGTTGCTAACTGGCCAGCCTGGTGGCTAGCTGACTCGCCGAATTATACTGGCGAAATTGATATCATGGAAGGCCTAAGCGGCCGAGGAACCGAGCATGTTCATCCAGGCGGCGGCGGTGGAGGGTGTAATTCTGGTACCGGCTGGCATACCTTGGCAGTTGATTGGAAGGCAGGCAATACGACTTTTTATTATGACGGGAAGCAATGTTCGAGCCTCGGCTATAGTGTAACTTCAGGACATATGCTAATTATTGGTATGCAAATGAGTCCGCAAGGGCAATATGGGGGACCTATCAAGGCGCCGACTGAGCTGGATATTGATTACGTCAGAGTTTGGAAGCGCTAAGCAGCCAGTGGTGTTTCGGAATCTCTTTGAGCAAGACGTTGATCATATTGATCTTTTGCCGGTGTTGCTGAGTACTCGGCCGGTAGATGATAGCCATAGGTGAGTATAGATTCAATTTGAGTTGACGACAAATCGCCCCGCTCTTGTAAGGTTTTGGAGAGTTGGGCTCTTTGACGGGCATTATTCATTTGGGCAGCCTCTCTATCAGCTGGTGGTCTTCCACTAATCTTGTGTGCTTCAGCATCAGCGGCATGCTTCAGATAGGCATCGCTTGGTAGGGCATCTGCAAATACATTTGGCATGACGTAGCCATTTTTCTGAATCGAGCTTACTTCAAGAAATGAATAGCCATCGTTCTGAAGCTCTTTCCGCTGATCTGCATGCTTATCTGCCCATTCAGAGCTGGGCGCGGATTTGGGATAATACTTATTGAGGCTTGGGTCTTGCATCGCATTAAAGGAAGCTTCTTTGTCGACGCTGGTATCTGGTGCATCTGGAGTAGTAGGGGGGTATCTGTGGGAGTATTCACTGAATCCAATAAATCATTTGCATCTACTGCTGGGGTGAAACTTTTCTCAGATTGATCGGGTAATTGCTCGCTCATGATGATATCCTTCACGAAAATTATATACCACAACCAATCCATATGCACGATTTATAGGTAAGCATGAGCGTTATATGCTAGAATCGTACCATGGGCAGGCAAGCGGCAAAAAAACGAAAAAAACCACAATCATTTTTTGCCAGACATAAACATATCAAGCATATCCTGATTGGTACTGCGATTATTGTAGCTGCAATTATTGGCTGGACAGCATTTGTTCATGCTCGCACAGCATTTCGCCAAGCAAAGCTCCAGCCTTTCTACGACACGGATGGTTTAGTTGAGAATGGGGCAGTAGGTGAGGTAGTGCGGCAGGAACCCCTTGGGGTTACCGTGGATGGTGGTAAGGGAGTGCGTATTCTTTATCGCACCCAGCGAGCTGATGGTAGCTTCACATTCTCATCCGCCATGGTATTTATCCCAAGTACCTCGGTAACTGCCGGTGCTACTCGACCGGTCGTTGCTTGGGCTCACGGTACTGTTGGCATGGGTGATAGCTGTGCCCCATCTCGTACACCAAACCCAGCCGCTACTATTTCTTGGGTATCGCAGATGCTCAAGAAAGGCTGGGTGGTGACTGCTACTGACTATGCAGGCCTTGGCACACCAGGCACAGAAGGGTATTTAGTGGGTCCGGAAGAATCGCATGATGTGATCAATAGTGTTCGAGCCGCGCGAAATTTGCCCCAAGCTCATGCTGGCAATAGCTATGTGGTATGGGGTCATTCTCAGGGTGGGCATTCAGCACTCTTCACTGCTTCAGTCTCAGCCGACTATGCTCCCGAATTACAGCTGGTCGCGACAGTTGCTTCTGCGCCTGCGGCTGAGCTTGTATCATTGCTTGATCAGCAGTACGGCACGGCCATTGATTGGGTAATTGGCCCTGAAGTTTTGGTATCGTGGCCAAAGCTCTATCCATACCTAGATATCAAAGATGTTACTACCCGTCCCGCCCAGCGTAATTATGAAAAAATTGCCAGTCAGTGTATCGCAGACGCCACGCTTGGAGGCATAACTCGCGTGAAGCTCAAGCAGGGTTTCTTCTCGGAAAATCTTGTGAGGGTTCCAAACTGGCGACGAGCCGCCGAGCAGTCATCGGCTCCAATTCTCGCCCCAGCCCAGCCGCTTATGGTAGTTGAAAGCTTAAATGATCAAGTGGTGTTGCCGAATACTACAGCCCTCTACATTCAGAAATCATGCCAAGCCGGCTCAAACTTAACATCACTTTGGCTAGCTAAAGTTGGACACGTCCAACTAGCAGCTACCAGTGCACCGCAAGTAATTTCTTGGATTGGTGATCGATTTGCAGCTCGAGCGACCAGTCCGACCTGTGATCAAGCACTGCCAATTGCTCCTGCAGTAGTCCCCGCAGAATTATAGATAAGTAATAAACATTTGCTTCCAGGTTATTTCGTGATATGGTGGATGTGAAATAAGGAGTTAGTATGGGTTGTTTCCTCGCTATTTTGGCAATATTCTCACCACGTTTAGTTCTTGTGCTGGTTTGGTTGTTCAATCACCCCCGCTTTGATGTTGCGTTTCACAACTCGTTCCTATGGCCGCTCCTAGGCTTTATCTTTTTGCCATGGACAACCCTAGTCTATGTCTTTGCCTACAATCCACTACTCGGCCACCCAAGTACTTGGGGTTGGGTCTGGGTCTTTCTTGCATTGTTAGTTGACCTTGGTTCGTATGGTGCAGCTCGCACTGGCGGAAAATCATACTCAAGCCGCAAAGGTAGTGTAGAAGCCGAATAATTCTTAGAGGTGTGCTCGATAGAAATCGACGAGCCGCTGCAGTACTAGACTGCGGGATTGGGCAAGCTGATGATCATCGCCGGGGTAGGTGTAGTATTCAACTGGCTTACTAGCTTTCTGTAATGCCTGGACAAGATGATCCGAGAATAATTCAGGAACCGTGCTATCATTCTCGTCATGCTGGATTTGGACTGTGCCAGCTACGGCGTCAACATAATTGATAGCCGAGACACTGTTCCAGAAATCCGGATTTGCATTTGGCTCACCGTATTTGCTCACCAAGGCTTGCTTCTTGCCAGTGACCAGTACTTTTGGTCGGTCATTTGGCATTGGACTATGTGGCCAATTGTAGAAGATATCGTTCATTGAGCCGACCACACCAGCTAAGATTGAAGTTGCCTTGACGTCTTTGGAAACCACGATGGTTCGAAGGGCGACATGTCCACCCAGGCTGTGGCCAAAAACACCAATGCGACCTGGATTTACTCCCGCGTACTGCTTCAGAGAAGAGATAAGATTGAGCTCATCATAAGCATACACCGGGGAGAAGTGGCCGCCTCCAGGCTCGCCTTCACTACGACCATGTCCACGATAATCTGGCTTGATTACCATATATCCAGCACGAGCCAAGGTTGAAATGAATTGTTGATACTCAGAGCCATTCGTTTGATATTGAGCAGGATCAATATAGCCATGATTGAAGATTATGACTGGCCAGCCACCCGGCGGCGCTGTGCCGTTTGGCGTACTTTGTAGTCCATAGACTTTAAATCCATCCGATGTGTAGCTTATGATGGCATTACTGTAGCCGCCTTGATCACCGAGATTTTGCTCTGTAGTGATCGTGCTTGCTGGATAAGTCCGGGCGCGGATGGCGGCAATACTTAGCGGATCGAGCGGCTTGGTTGGTTCAGCTGCTTTTTTTGTTTGTTTTGGTACGGACTTCACTGGAGGCGGAGTTGAGTGCTTGCCAGCAAGCAAGAATATCCCACTCGTTATCAACACCATGATAACTAAGGTGATTCCAATTCCGATCAGCCAAATTCTTTTTTTCTTCGATAGCTCAAGACTTTGCCATTGATCAAGCAGCTTCATCTTATAAGTGTATGCTATATCTAACCTAAATTCTAATACTTCAGATCCAGTATTGTTATTGTCGGTATATATGTGATTTAATACTATTATCCTATTTCCCTTCCAGCCAGAGAAAGGCTGACACGTGAGCCTTATCGATGCGTCCGAAAATGCTCTACGCGAACCCACGCAGGGGAGGATCAACCAAGCTGCCAACCAAGATCTGAATGGCCTTCTTCAGCGTGAAGGGGTCAGCCGGGGCGAAGCCAAAAAGCTTCGTAGAAAGCTGCGCGAAGGCACATCCACTGAGCAAGCCCAGGCTGTCAGCCGCATCGATTCACTTCTGGCGAAGTTCCCCAGTCCGCGCCAAGCAACACGAGCGCAGGTGCGCTCCGAACGCCGCATGGCCGTCAGAGACAGAATGGCATGGTGGTAGCAGCTAAGAATTGAAGTGACAATTGCGCCTTCGACGATCAAACTCGTTTGTCGGGGGCGATCGTCTATATAGAGCATAATTTCTCAGCTATATTTCAGCTACCATTCAATCATATGTACTATAATAAGAACTATGAATTTGGCTAAAAAAATTGCCTTATCAGTTTTTGTAATTGCAGCATTTGTTGCTCAATCGGTTAAAGCGCATTTCGCTACTCCCGCCCCTGTGCTTATCGCTGATCGGCAAGAAATAAAGCGGACCCCTAAAACCTCTTCTAAAGATGAGTCGGAGGATCAGGCGAAGCCTGATGAGACGCCGGCGCCTGCACCAGCTGCCACTCCAGCACCAGCACCTACTCCCGCCCCGGCTCCAAAGCCTGCCCCAAAGCCAGTTGGTCAGTATCGCGACGGCACCTACAATGGTCCAGTCGTCGATGCCACGTATGGAAACGTTCAGGTTCAAATTGTTGTGTCTGGTGGTCGGATTGCCGATGTGAACACGCTTCAGTATCCTAACACCCATCAATACTCTAAGAAAGTGAATCCCGGGGCCGTGGCAACACTTGAGCAGGAGACCATCTCAGCTCAGAGCGCCAACATCGCCACCTACTCAGGCGCAAGCTATACCAGCAATGGATTCCGTAGTTCGGTTGGATCAGCCATAAATCAGGCCAAAAACTAATGCAAACCTTTCGGCTGGCTCAACCCAAAGTATCACAAATATCAAATCGCTATCACAACACCCGTTGGATTATGGGCATGCCGATCACTATTGAAATCCGTGATCAAAACATTGCTCGAGCGGAGCAAGCCGCCCAGACTGCATTTGAGCATTTGATAGGTACTGATAAGCGCTTTAGTCCGTTCAAAGATGATAGCGAAGTGAGTGCTATCAATCGTGGTGGTCTACAGCGCAAAGAGTATTCAGTGCAAATGAACGAAGTGCTTGAGCTGGCTGAGGCGACCAAGCAAGCAACCGGTGGCTGGTTTGATGTCTGGCACAAGGGCCAGTTTGATCCCTGTGGCATCGTCAAAGGCTGGGCATTGCAGCAGGTAAGCCAGCAGCTTCTATGCGCCGGCTTTGAAGATTTCTTCGTCGATGGTAGCGGTGATGTTCAGACATCGGGTCAGGATAGTGACGGTCCGTGGCGGCTTGGTATCCGTAATCCCTTCGCACCACAAGAAGTAGTGAAAGTCATCGCACTTGATGGACAAGCCTGTGCTACCTCGGGCAGTTATTTCCTAGGAGACCATATCTACCGACCATTAGAAATACAGCCAGCCGCTTCGGATGAAAGTCCGGAGGTTGTGAGCCTTTCAATTATTGCCGCCACAGTCTACGAGGCAGACCGCTTTGCCACTGCCGCCTTTGCTATGGGGCGAGTTGGTATTGAGTTTGTTGAACAGACCCCAGGCCTTGAAGGCTATGCGATTGACGCCGCGGGAGTTGCTACCTACACGCCAGGCTGGAAACAGTATGTGGTGAGCGCATGAAATACATCGACCGCAAGCTCAATTCGATTACCATGTACCGCTTGGTGCTTTATCTACTACTCATGCTTATTGGCCTTGGCGCTATCTTGGGCTTTATCAATGAAGTGCCATATAGTGGTTTGGCAATTCTTGGCTCAACCGTGGCACTGTGCGCGATCTGCTACGGGGTAAACTTTGTCTTCGGCAAAGTTTTTGATGTGCCAACCAACCTCGAATCTTCACTTATCACAGCCCTTATCTTAGCTCTCATCATTACCCCAGTGGGAAGCCGTGGAAGCTGGGCCTTTTTGATTTGGGCAGCAGTTTTGAGTATGGCTTCAAAGTATATCTTAGCTCTGCATCACAAACACTTCTTTAATCCAGTTGCGATTGGACTGGTGCTCGCAACCTTTGCTCTCAATAGCTCAACCGCTAGCTGGTGGATAGGTACGGCAGCCATAACGCCCGCCGCTATAATCTGTATGTTGCTGATTGCGCGCAAGTTACGGCGATTTGAACTGGTGTTGAGCTTTCTGATCGTAGCGATTATCTCCACCATGCTTTCATCTCAGCTTAATCACAATCTAACTGTCAGTGTCATCAAAATCTCTTTGATTGCCTCACCGCTATTTTTCTTTGCTGGCTTCATGCTGACCGAGCCGACCACCACACCACCTCGGAGAAACTTACGACTCGCTTACGGAGCAATACTTGGGGTCTTATACATGCCCGCCCTCCATATTGGCAGTGTTTACTCTACACCCGAGCTAGCGCTTGTGATTGGCAACCTTTTCTCTTACGCCGTGAGCCCGAAGCAAAAGCTGGTACTGAGGTTAAAGCACGTGCAAAAGATTGCTGCCAATACCTACGACTTTGTCTTTGCCGCTAGCCACAAGCCCAAGTTTCGAGCTGGTCAATTCATGGAGTGGACGCTTGGTCACGTCCCGCTTGATAGTCGCGGCAATCGACGATATTTCACTATTGCCTCATCGCCAACCGAGCCCGATTTTCGCATTGGAGTACGTTTCAATCCAAAGGCAAGTTCCTTCAAGCGTGAATTGGCTGCTCTCAAACCAGGGGATGAGATTATTGCTGGACAGCTAGCAGGGGATTTTACTCTCGCAAAAGGCGCAAATAAAAAGCTTGTCTTTATCGCTGGCGGTATCGGTGTC
>JBBSBN010000020.1:0-9362 GCA_038251205.1 Candidatus Saccharimonadia bacterium
GCTCCAATCGCCATGGATGACGGCTTGCGCTTTGCCATCCGCGAAGGCGGCCGCACAGTCGGCGCCGGAGTCGTTACAAAGATTCTCAAGTAACCACTTAAACTCAAACTCGAAAGAAGTACCTTCCAATGCCCCAAACCGAAAACCCAGAAAAGCCACGAATCCGCATCCGCCTCAAGGCCTATGACAACAAGATCATCGACCAGTCGGCCAAGCAGATTATTGATACGGCTATTCGGACTGGGGCAACGGTCGCGGGACCTATCCCGCTTCCAACCGAGAAGAATAAGTATACGGTCTTGAGTAGTCCGCACAAATTCAAGGATGCTCGCGAGCAATTCGAGATGCGAACTCACAAGCGTCTCATCGACATCGCCGACCCAACTCCTAAAACGGTCGACGCGCTGACCAACCTCAGCCTCCCATCTGGAGTAGATATCGAAATCAAAATGTAGCAAAACGGCCCGACAGGGTCGTTTTCAGTTACTCTAAAGTTGACAAACCATTATCTATATACTACAATACTCCTGCTATGAAAGCATTTAGCCAATACATGAATACTTACAAAGGCCTCGGCTCTATCGTCGATGGCGCTTTGGTGTACTCATAATGGCTTATCTGTATTCATCTTGAACTAATCCACATTTGAACCCCAGATAAGCCTCCGAAAGGAGGTTTTTCACATAATCGCACATTTCGGAGGTTTCTCTGGCTTAGCAAATGCTAGGTCAATCCCAATCTAGGAGGGTACCATGCGAGGTCCTGTGCTCAAAGGTAAGCGGGTGACGCTTCGACCGCACAAACGCAGGGATGCCAAGGCATTCGTCAAGTTCCTATCCGACTATGACGTAACTCGCTATCTAGCCCGCCAGGAAGTGCCGACACTCGAAGAAGAGCTTGCCTGGATTGCCATCCAGGCTGCTGACCCGAATGCTTTCAGCTGGACAGTCGTCGTGGACGACAAGCCAGTCGGAGTGATCGGGCTCAACAAAATCAACTGGCGAGACGGCATTGCTCATGTCGGTACCTTTATCGGTGACAAGTCGCTCTGGAGCCAAGGTATCGGCACCGAGATGGGGCAGCTGGTTGCGGATTTCGCTTTCTTGCAATTACCACTGCGCAAGATTCACAGCGCTTACCTCGCGCCGAATAAGGCCAGCGGCAAGCTGCAGGCCAGTGCTGGCTTGAAGAAGGCTGGTCGCTGGAAGAAGGAATGCTTCCGCGATGGCAAGTGGCAAGACATCATCGTGACAGAGTGCATGCGGAAGGATTGGAAGAAAGCGCGTGCAAAGCGATAGCGCGCAGCAACAAAGCCCCCAGAGATAACTTCAAAGGGGGTTTCTCTATGGTTAAGAACTTTTTTTCATCCACTTGTATATCAGAAAGGCAATCAAGATAGTTTGGCCAAGAAAAATAAAAGTTAAAATAAAGTTACCTGCGCTGTTTAAGCTTACAAAACTCCCACTAAGGCCTTGGCTTAATGATGGGATACGTGACAAAAGCATTTGTTCGAAAATTGCTAACCAAAAAGATATAAAAAGTGACCCAATAATCGCAATTACTATCTTCATTAATAAAATATTATAGCATAAGCTTCTTAATTCAGTATTAATATTATAATAGAGTTTTTTTGATGGTGTATGATACATATAAGGAGAAATTATTATGAAATACACTCACCAAGAAGTATTTGTGGCGGCGGATCAAGCGCTCGCTGCTGTAATCGATCAAATCAAAGACGACCAGTGGGAAATGCCAATCCCCGAGGGCACATCATGGAAACCGGTCAAAGATTTACATGAGCTTATTAATTATCATGCCTATGATGAGATTTGGATACCCGACACGCTCGCAGGAAAGACAACCGAAGAAGTTGGCAGTAAGTATGATGGAGATCTCTTGGGAGATGATCCGAAGGCAAGCTATCGTAAGCTCGTTGATATTGCCGAGAAGGCAGTGAATGCTCTCAAAGTAGAAGATCTGCAGCGCAAGGTTCACTTGACCTACGGCGAATGGTCTATAAAAGATTTCTTGGAGCACATTTCCAATTTCCGCACTTTCCGTACTGTGGTGATTGCACGCTTGATCGGAGTTGATGACACTTTACCGGTCAATCTCGTAGAAGGTATGTGGGAAATCACCAAGCCAGTCGTAGAAGATTTGCGCAAGCTCGGAGTATTTGGTCCTGAGATCAAGGTGGCAGAGGATGCGCCATTACAAGAGCGCTTACTTGGACTAGCTGGATATCCACCAAAGAAGCAGTGAAAACATATCATCTCAAATTTAGGTCAGTTGATAAGAAAAACTTTGACCAGCTCAAATCTGGCGAAAAGTCTATAGAAACTCGTGCTGGCACAATGCGGTATAAGGACACTAAAGTTGGAGATAAGCTAGAAATTAGTTGTGGTGACGAGAAGATAACTAAAATAATTCAAGCAATTCAGCACTATGATAGCGTGGAGTCGATCTTTCAATCCGCTGATTGGAGTCGGGTAATGCCGGGAGTTGCAACCCTCGATGATGCAAAAGCTGCATACTTTGATTACCCGGGGTATAAAGAAAAGATTGACGAGCATGGTATTTTTGCATTTTAGCTCGAGTAAAACAAGAACCCCGCCGAAAACAGGCGGGGCCTTGTTCTCGATGGGGATTAACGCCTTACTCTGGCGGTGAGGAATGCAGCCCAGAGGAACCGCACGAGCTCATCCGCAGCGGTCTCGAGATCGTGGTTGATGATCACGAGATCAGTGCGATGTTCGCTTGCAAACCTCCGCTCATACGCAGCTCGTTCGATACGTTCCTCGAATTCCTTTTTGGACATACGTTTTTTTTGCGGCCTCTTACTCTCACGGCTGGTGAGGCGTCTTCGTAACTCTTTGTCGGACGCATCAATGAAGACTTTGAATGCTCCTGGCAGCTTCTTGCGAGCTTCTTCGGCGCCATCCACTTCTAGCTCGAGTAGCCAAAGCCCGTCGCTACTTGGCGCCTTCTTGCCATACCAAGCACCGAAATGCTGACTGCGCTCCAGTAGTTCACCTCGCTCAAACGCGGCATGAAAGGCTGCTTCACTCTCGGCGAAGTCGTACATGACATCATCGGGTCGCTGTTCACCAGTGGTAAGCGTACGACCCCGCTGCCATGCCGGATCCTTCTCGAGGGCACGGCTGATGATTGATTCCTTGCCAACCGCCGATGGACCCGAGACCAATACTACGACGCACATGACGTGCCTTCTCTCAGTAGACAGTAAAAGAACTTTGCAAACTATACTATAATCAATAATTCAAGTCAATAAAAAAGAGACCCCTGCTTGCGCAGTGGGCCTCACCGTTCAAACCTCGGTTTAGCCGAGGGGTGGGGTCCGTCGACCCCACCCCCACAGCTCATGCTGGCGGCAAACCTTTTGACTTTGGGTCACCCCGGCGGATCCGAGCACGACACGTCCCAACGTGTAGAGAAGAGTGCATCGGTGCTCGGTTCCAACCGGAGTGACTCCCCCCAGCCAAATACGACATTGCCCCAAGGAGGGTTGCGATTGATACGGCACTTCGTCGTGCCGATTGCGACCATCCTCACCCTACAGCTTGCCAGCACCTAGGAGGCGCTCGCCGCCAACACCTTACGGTCCACAATTTCGTTCTTGCGAATCTTGCAGTCGAGATACTTCAGGATCAACCGAACTTTCTCGGCCATGGCCTGCACGACCTGCTCGGCACCGCTGACCACGATGACGTAGCACTGGTTGGCAGTCTTGTAAAACCTGCCTTCTCGCCGGACTACTTGGACCTGTACTCCACCCTCCTTGTCCTCCAGGAGTCTCCGCATGTCGGAAGACTCAAGGATTTCGTTTATCACTTGTCCGCCCCGGGGCCTGAAACAGACCGGGACTGGATCGGCGTTGGGCATATGACGGATACCTCAAGGTTCGAAGGGCTGTGGTATAGAACCACAGAGTCAAGACAAGCCGCCTCAACTAGTTCCTAAGGGTAGGCTTTTTGCCTCGATTTGTCAAGGTTGATTTGTTTTATTTATAGGTTGACAAAGCTGAAGTATATCTGATACAATAGCCGGGCTCGTACGAATTAATTCAGTCTAACCCACTGGAAAGCAGACAGGTTCATCGAAATACGATGAAAACCAGTTGTTTCTCCAGATTTTGTTTTAGAAAAAGGAACAAACTATATAATGAAAGCCTTGATGGCTAAAAAAATTGGCATGACCAGCGTTTTTGATGACGCTGGCAATGCAGTTCCGGTAACGGTACTCGAGGCTGGACCCTGCGTGGTAACCCAGCTCAAAAGTGTTGAGACTGATGGCTATACAGCTGTTCAGCTTGGTTTTGGTGAGGCCAAAGCTTCTAAAATTGGTAAAAGTCGAGCAGGCCACCTCAAAGCATCTAAGGCTACAGCACAACATTTGAGTGAATTCCGACCTAATGATGAAGCTGAGTTGACAAAGCTAAAGGTGGGAGACGTACTGAAGAACGATGCTTTCGAAGTAGGTGATATGATCACAGTCCACGCCACAAGTAAGGGTAAGGGCTTCGCCGGAACAATCAAGCGTCATAACTTCTCACGTGGCCCCAAGACTCACGGTAGCAATAACTATCGTGCCCCAGGCTCAATTGGCGCCGGCTTTCCCCAGCACGTCTTCCGCGGCCAAAAGATGGCCGGTCAGATGGGCGGAGATCGAGTCACGGTAAAGAATTTGCCAGTCGTGAAAATTGACACCAAAAATAATCTCATTGCGCTCAGAGGCGCGGTACCAGGTCCCAATCGTGGCATCGTAACTCTGGAAGTAATCACACCAGCACCTCGCAAAGCTGTCACAGCAGCAGGAGAAAAAGCATGAAAACAGCTCTCTACTCTGCTACTGGTGCAAAGAAGCCAGACGTCACTCTCGATGCGGCTGTCTTTGGCCAAACGCCAAATCATGAACTTATCGCCACAGCCTACCAAAACTATTTGGCAAATAACCGCACCAACAACGCTCAGACCAAAACTCGGGGCAAAATTGCTGGTGGTGGTCGAAAGCCATATCGCCAGAAAGGTACTGGACGGGCTCGTACTGGCTCGATCAGAAATCCACTTTGGCGTGGAGGTGGTACTACATTCGGTCCAACTGGAATCGAGAATTATAGCCGAGGCTTACCAAAGAAAATGGGACGTCTTGCCGTTGCTCAAGCATTGAGCGCGAAATCTAGCGACAAAAACGTCATTATTATCGAGGACTTCGCACCTTCTGAAGCTCGCGTCAAGCCAACCCTACAACTGCTCGATAAGCTCGAAGCTGAGGGTCGCATCGTGATTGTCGTAGAAGCCAAGAATGAAATGATCCTTAAAGCCACTCGCAATATTGCTGGTGTTGAAGTAGTAGATGCTAGTAATTTGAACGTTTACACAATTATGAATGCTGACAAATTAATTATTACTCAGCCAGCACTTATTCAGCTTAAGGGTCGGGTCAATGTCAAATCAGCCAAAAAGTCTGAAAAAGCTACTGTTGGAGCAAGCGCATGAGTCTTATATTGAAGCCAATCATTTCCGAGAAAGCCATGGCGCAAACTGCTCAGCGAAAATATGTCTTTGAAGTGCCAATGTCATCCAATAAGATCGAGATCGCCCAAGCCGTAAAGTCAGCTTTTAAGGTAACCGTTACTGACGTGAATACGACCATTATTAAGGGTAAGAAGAAGCGTCTTCGCGGCATTACTGGCCGACGAGTTGATCGCAAGCATGCTGTGGTGAGTCTGAAGAAGGGTGATAGCATTAAAGCTCTCACACCTGAAGCTGAGGAGAAGAAGTAATGGCTATCAAAACACTTCGCCGCAATACATCTGCTCGTCGCAATATGAGCGTCAATGACTTCTCAGAGCTAACCAAGAACAGCCAAGCAAAGAAGTCAGTCAAGTCACTCAAGCTTGCTCGCAAGCAGAACGCTGGTCGTAACAATCAAGGTAAGATTACTGTTCGCCACCGTGGTGGTGGCGCCAAGCGAGCCATCCGAGTGGTTGACTTTGATTTTCGCGAAGTTGATGGTGCTCGCGTCGTTGCGATCGAATATGACCCAAATCGCAGTGCCAATCTCGCCCTAGTCGAACTGGCCGATGGTTCAAATCGTTATCTTTTGGCTACCTCGGGTCTTAAAGTAGGCGCTCAGATTAGCTCAGCCCAAAAAGCTCCAGTGAAAGCTGGTAATCGACTCGCATTAAGCGCTATCCCAGTGGGTAGTACTATCTGCAATATCGAGCTTAATCTTGGTCGTGGTGGCACACTCGTCCGATCAGCTGGCGCTAAAGCGCAGCTTGTAGCCAAAGACGGCAATTATGTGCAGGTCAAATTGCCAAGTGGTGAAGTTCGCAAGATTCATCACTCAGCGTATGCCACTCTTGGAGCAGTTGGTAATGAGGCCCATCAGAACATTAAGCTTGGCTCAGCCGGTCGCCGCCGCCATATGGGATTTCGTCCCACCGTTCGCGGTAAAGCCATGAACCCAGTTGATCACCCTCATGGTGGTGGTGAGGCTGCTAACTCAATTGGTATGGATTACCCGAAGACACCTTGGGGTAAGCATGCGCTGGGCAAGAAAACCCGTCGTCGCAAATCATCCAATGCAATGATCATTCGATCAAGAAAGAAGGGAAGATAATATGAGTCGTTCAGCCAAAAAAGGCCCTTACGTAGACGCCAAATTACTCAAGAAAGTAGTCAATCTTGAAGCCGGTAGCAGAACTGTCATCAAGACTTGGGCTCGATCGAGCTCGATTGCTCCCGAGTTTGTTGGTAAAACCATTGCTGTACACAACGGTAAAACCCACTTGCCGGTATTGGTGAGTGAGAATATGGTCGGTCATAAACTAGGTGAGTTTTCGCCCACCCGCAAATTCCGCGGACATGGTGGCAAATTAGCTAAAAATGAATCGCGTTAAGGAATAATTATGATTGTAACTGCCAAATCACGCTATCTTAGAACCTCGGCTCAGAAACTACGTCTGAGTGCTGATTTGGTGCGTCAAAAACCAGCTATCGAGAGCTTACACATCCTGCAAGCTAAGCCAAAAAAGTCAGCAGGGCTGGTCTACGATACGCTCAAGAGCGCGATTGCTAATGCTGAGAACAATCACAGCATGACCGCTAGTGAGCTCGTTATTAGTGAGATTCGAGTTGATCAAGGTCCTATGCGCAAACGGTATCGACCTCGCTCACGTGGTATGGCCAACCAGATCCAGCACAAGACATCTCACCTGACCATCAAGCTTGATAAGCAGGCACCGGTAGAAATTGCAAAGCCGAAGCCTGTAAGCGCAAAAGCAAAAGCTAACAAAGCCGAAAAAAGCTCAGACAAGCACGAAACAACTAGAAAGCAGGAAACAGTCTAATGGGACAAAAAGTAAATCCAACTAGTTTTCGACTAGCAATTAATAAGAATTGGCAGAGCCGTTGGTATGCTGGGCGAGAATATACGCATAACTTATCCGAAGATATTGCAATCCGTGAAGCGTTGAATAAGAAGCTTACTCAGCGATCAGGAGTTTCTCGTATTGATATCGAACGATCAACTGGTACTATGACACTTACCATCTATACGAGCCGACCCGGTGTGGTGATTGGCCGCGGTGGTTCTGGCACTACTGAGCTACGAGCCATTATCGCCAAGATTGTTCCAGGAGACGTCAAACTCAATATCGAAGAAGTCAAAAAGGCGGAACTTGATGCCCAACTTATTGCTGCTAATATCGCCAATCAGCTAGAGCGTCGTATCGCTTTTCGTCGCGCTATGCGAGCCACCGTCGAGAATGCCATGAAAGAAGGAGCACTTGGAATCAAGATTAAGATTGGCGGGCGCCTCAACGGAGCTGAGATGGCTCGAAATGAGACCTTAGCCGCTGGCTCTATCCCACTTCATACCTTACGAGCTCCAATCGACTACGGCACATGCCAGGCGTGGACTAGCTTCGGTGTTATTGGTGTAAAGGTTTGGGTCTACAAGAAGGAACAAAGCTAATGTTAATGCCAAAGAAAACTAAATACCGTAAGAGTATGAAGGGCCGCAACCGCGGCGTGGCTTCTCGTGGGCAAAACATTGAATTTGGCCGCTATGCCCTCAAAAGCATGTCTGCTGGTATGCTGACTTCACGTCAGATCGAGGCAGCTCGCCGGGCCATGACTCGCTATATCAAGCGTGGTGGTAAGATTTGGATTCGAGTATTTCCCCACACTCCAGTGACGCACAAGGCAGCTGAAGTACCAATGGGTGGTGGTAAAGGTGCAGTTGATCATTACGCAGCGCGTATCCAGCCGGGTCGAATCATATTTGAGCTCGATGGAGTTAATTTAGAAACCGCTACCGAAGCCATGCGACTTGCTGCTATGAAGCTACCTATGAAGACTCGTTTCATTTCGCGCACCGTTATGATAGAAGAAAGTCACGAGGAATAAGCGATGAAGACAAAAGAAATTATCCAGAAGACTGACAAAGAATTGATGAGCTTGATTGGCACAACTCGGACTGATATCGCCAAAGCCCATGTTGATTTGCGTACCACTCAGCAAGCCAATGTGAAGCAAATTGGTAATCTTAAGACTCAGCTGGCTCGAGCCCTAACCATTGCTCGCCAACGTGAAATCAGCCAAGAACTCGCAGTAGAAGATAAAGGTATTCCAGAAGATAAGGTCAAGAAGGCCAAAGCGGAGAAGAAATCATGAGAACTATTACCGGAAAAGTTGTATCGAACAAAATGGACAAAAGTGTTGTTGTAACTGTTGAGCGTGTTGTAACTCACCCACTATACAAGAAGCAATATAAGCAGACCTATCGTTTCCAAGCTCATGATGAGAAAAACGCTTGTCAGATTGGTGATGTTGTTGAGATCGTCGAGACCCGACCGATTAGTAAAAACAAGCACTTTAAGGTCGAAAAGATTATTACGGTTGCTGCTGAAAAGCAGGCCAAACCAGCAGTAAAAACGGAGAAAGTCTCATGATACAAGCTGAAACACGCTTGCGCGTAGCAGACAATAGTGGTGCTCGCGAGATCCAATGTATTAAGGTACTTGGCGGTTCACGTCGGCGCTATGCAGGTGTGGGCGATGTTATCACTGCGAGCGTTAAGGTAGCTACTCCAAATGGCACGGTTAAGAAAAAAGAAGTTGTGAGTGCGGTGATTGTGCGTACGAGCAACAATATTGTTCGTCGTGATGGCTCAGCCATTCGCTTTGATGAGAACGCTGCTGTAATTATTGATAAAGCTCGCTTGCCACGCGGTACACGCATCTTCGGACCAGTAGCACGCGAACTGCGTGATGGCGGCTACATGAAGATTATTTCACTCGCGCCGGAGGTTCTGTAATGAAACTTCATAAA
>JBBSBN010000021.1:0-8915 GCA_038251205.1 Candidatus Saccharimonadia bacterium
AATTCCCAACCCCCATTACGAGTTGTTTGGCACCAGCTCGCAGTTCAGGCAACGGATCTTCGTTGACGATCTGCGTGACAAGGCTGCTGAGTTGTTTGGTTTTTTCCACTTTGGCCATTTATGTGTGCGAATTAACGTGCAGCCTTACGCGATAGGTTGAGGCGACCTCGATCATCGATTTCCATCAGCTTCACTGGGAATTCATCACCCTCGTTAACTGCATCGTGAATATCCTCAACGCGATAATCCTCGAGCTGCGAAATATGCACCATACCTTCTTTACCGGGCATTATTTCAACAAAGCAGCCGAAATCAAGCACCTTAACCACTCGACCATTATAGACTTTGCCTACTTCCGGCTCGGCAGTCAGTGTCTCGATCCATTCGCGAGCTGCTTTGGCAGCTTTCTCGTCCACGGATGCGATCATTACCAGACCATCGTCTTCGATATCAATACTATCTACTCCAGTTTCAGAGATAATTTTATTGATAGTCTCGCCGCCTTTACCGATAACTTCACGGATCTTCTCAGGATCAATCTTGAGTTTAGTGATACGCGGTGCGAATGGACTCACCTCTTCACGTGGAGTCTTAATTACCTCAAGCATTTTGCCCATGATATGCTCACGGCCTTCATGAGCTTGAGCCAGCGCTTTTTTCATAATCTCTGTTGTGATCCCCTTGACCTTGATATCCATCTGAAGGGCCGTAATACCGTCCTTCGTGCCAGCTACTTTGAAGTCCATATCGCCGGCAAAGTCCTCGGTACCCTGAATGTCTGATAGGATAATGTATTTGTCTTGCTTGTTAAGATCCAACACAAGACCCATGGCGATACCCGCCACCGGCTTTATAATCGGTACACCTGCATCCATCAGGCTTAAGGTACTTCCGCAGACAGCGGCCATTGATGTACTACCGTTTGAGCTGAGAATTTCTGAGACGACGCGAATCGTATAGGGAAATTCTTCAACTGCCGGAATCATTGGCTCTAGTGCTCGTTCTGCTAGATGACCGTGACCGATTTCGCGACGGCCAGTACCACGCAGAAAACGTGCCTCACCGGTACTATATGGTGGGAAGTTATAATGATGCATGTACCGCTTCGAAGTATCTTCTTCCATGGTATCGATCAATTGGGCATCACTTG
This sequence comes from Candidatus Saccharimonadia bacterium, assembly GCA_038251205.1. GTDB lineage: Bacteria > Patescibacteriota > Saccharimonadia > CAILAD01 > JBBSBN01 > JBBSBN01. The sequence goes on from JBBSBN010000021.1 coordinate 1,151, forward strand.
TTGGCCCTAAAGTAATAATAGAGAGAGCCTGGGTCGTGCCGCGGGTAAAGAGTGCACTGCCGTGAGTTCGAGGAAGAATACCTACCTGGCCAGAGATTGGTCGAATCTCAGTAGTCTTGCGCCCATCAGGCCGCTTCCCATCCTCAAGGATAGCTCGGCGAATTTCCATATCCACTACCTTATTGAAAGCACCGACAACCTCACCGTGAGGGTAACGATCATGATCTTCTTTGACTTCAGGTGGTAGTGGTCCAAATTCAGCTAAAACCTCTGTCTCCAGCTCACCGAGTACCTCATAGCGTTTGATAGAATCTGCATTAACGATGTGATCACCAAGTCTACCGTGTAAGAATTGCTTGATCTTTTCAAGGATTTCTTCTTCCGGTTTGTATAGTTCGTATTCTTTGGCTACTACTTTGTGAGCTTTGACCATTTCTTGCTGCAGTTTGATAACTGGCTGCCATGACTGATGAGCCAATTCAATTGCCTCGATCATAGTCTTCTCATCAACTTCATGTGCACCGGCCTCAACCATCATGATGGCATCTTCAGTACCGGCAACTGTTAGATTAAGTGTACTTTTAGCTTGCTGTTCAACGGTTGGATAAGCCACAAGCTTATCATCAATTAAGCCAATACGCTGAGCGGCTACAGGCCCCTCAAATGGTGCGCCTGTCAGCATAAGCGCCGAGCTAGCAGCAATAATTCCAAGGATATCTGGCTCATTTTGCAAATCAGCTGACAGTACCATGACCACCACCTGAACATCATTGCGATAGCCCTTAGGAAATAATGGTCTAATAGGCCGATCAATCAAGCGAGAACGTAAGATTGCAGCTTCACTTGGACGACCCTCACGTTTAATAAAACGGCTACCGCTGATCTTACCAGTAGCATACATACGCTCTTCATAGTCGACCATAAGCGGGAAGAAGTCGCTGTCTGGCTTTGGCTTAGGAGCCACCACGGCTGATGCGAAAACTACCGTATCGCCATAGCGAACGGTTACAGCTCCGTCGGACAAGAAGGCCATTCGGCCAGTTTCAATTGTTAGTTTGCGGCCAGCAAATTCAGTTTCGAATTGCTGTGTTTTGCCACCAAAAGGGTGGATTATATCCATACATTTCCTCTTTCTGGATGCGAGTGTAAGTGCCAGAGTCAAATCTTCCGCCTCATCCTAGACGAATTACTTCACTCTATCACTTAAACTCTGTTTAATTAGTTGATGCGGGACACATCAGCAAGGATTGAAAACCTAGCGACGTAGTCCAAGTTTTTTAATGAGCTCTTGGTATGCTGTTGGGTCTTTTTTGTTTAGATAATCAAGAGCACGACGGCGTTTTGACACCATACCAAGCAAACCCCGGCGACTATGATTATCACCTTTGTGGGTTTTGAGATGATCAGTTAACTGCTTGATCTTCTCTGTCAGAATCGCTACTTGGACTTCTGGGCTTCCGGTGTCTTTGACGTGGCGCTTGTGACCACTGATCAAATCCTGTTTTTTGACAGTATCTAACATAAGTACGCCCTATATTACCAAATTTCGCCGAGTTTTTCAAGGGTGGTACTATCAGCTAGCTTATACTCCCCAATTGAGGTGCGCCTGAGCATACTGACATACGCTCCTGTTCCGAGTGATTTTCCGATATCTTCACCTAAGCTTCGAATATAGGTACCCGAGCCAACTCGAACACTAAAAGTAATTGTAGGATAATTGTAGTGTTCATTTGTAATTGCATAAATGTGTACTTGGCGCGGAGGTACGCTAAATTGTTCATTTCGACGAACAAGCTTGTATGCCCGTTGGCCGTCAATTTTGATAGCTGAGTGACGCGGAGGTGTTTGGGTGATAGTTCCCATAAAGCTTTTTAGGACTTTTTTTACTTCAGCTTGGGTTGGTGCTTTATTTGAATAGTCCGAAATCGGTCCTTCAGCGTCTCCGCTTTCGCTCACCTTACCAAGCGTTAGCCCAACATCATATTCTTTATCGAGCTTGAGATACTGGTCTGCTTGACGAGTAAAGTCTTTACCTATCAACATAATCATAAGACCAGAGGCATGAGGATCAAGCGTGCCAGCATGCCCAATCTTAGCAATACCAGATAGCCTACGTAGACGAGCCACAATGCCAAAGCTCGTTATACCTGTTGGCTTGTCGATCAGCACCATCCCCTCTTTGATAGCTTGCATAGTGATTATCGCCCGGCTGGCTGGGTTTGGCGGCTTGAGTCAAAAGTTTGGATCTGCGCTATTTCTTCAGATACGTTTTGCTCAAGGCCATGATCGGCTGGCTTAATTGATGCGTCCGCGCCACGGTCCTGGGCTTTTGCCGGGCTGGTGAATGGCATCAGGGACTTTGGTTGGGTTGGGTTGGCTGGTAGGTTGGGTTGAGACTGATTTGACTGTTGGAGCGCCTCTGTCATGGCCTGACGCATCTTTTGATTGGTCGGCTGAGCTAGGCTGGGGTTTTGATTCTGCTCGTGCTTGAACGTCTTTTTTTTTACCTCGTCTCGAGTATGAGTAGGTTCTGGCTTCCGTCCATTATCTTCATAGAGGGCACGGACCACATCCTGTTGGCGAGCTCCACCCGCAAGTAATTGGGCGGCTACTGTCATAGCCTTTGGAGTAGTATCGCGACCAGTAAACCTATTAGTTGCCGCCATAATACCAGTAAGTAAGGCAGTAGAAACATCAGTATCGATGAGGCCCTGATCAAGCGACTCTATCAAACCCAAGAGCATCTCAGCAGTTGAGCTAGCAAGTGGATCAATCAGATTCACGCTACCCCAATTATCATTGATACGATGGTAATCAACGTTAATAACATGGAGTCCATCAAAGATGGTAGGATTTGCATCAATCAGTCGGTCGAGGCGGCTAAAATTAGGTACCCCAAGAGCTAATACCAGATCAAACTGAACAGCACCGTAGTCAAAGCTAGCATCGCGAGCTTCAAAGTTACCCTTGTGTGGAGTGACGACCACGTTCAACTTTCCTCCATCAATATTGTATTTGAGCTTGTCGACTTCCACGTTTTTCAGATCAAGACTAACAATAAAGTCACGAGCACCGGTAAGATCGGTTGCAACTGGATCTGTTTTAAGCACAGAGGCAGCCTTGGGTAGCTTATCCGAAATGATTGCTTGGGCTTGCTTGCCAAGTTTCGTGAGCGCTAATTGCAAAGCCACCACGCTGGCTAGCTGATCGTTATTTGGCTCTCGGCCAGTAACGAGCAGGATCTTTTCAGCTTGGCGGATCAGTTCAACAGCTTGTTGTTTGGGAGTTAATTCCATAAATTGTAAGCAAATTAGCTAAGTTAATGCACTATTGTATCAAGTTTTATGCCTTTTGTCAAGTTAGTTATGCTTATGCTGGCACTATCTCTTTACATGGAGGGCTATATCTGCTATGATTGACGCTGTTTTAAAGACTCTTATCTTATGCCAATTATTCAATCAGCAATCAAACGCGACCGACAGGCTACTAAACGCCGGGCTTACAACCTGGACGTTAAGACTGATATGCGTAAAAAAACTAAGCTTGTTCGCGCACAAGTTGAAGCCAAGGATACTACCAAGGCTAGTGAAGCTCTTGTGGCTGCAATCGCTCAGATCGACAAGGCTGCTAAGCGCGGTGTGATCCATAAGAACACAGCTGCTCGACGCAAAAGCCAGCTCAGCCTTGCTTATAATTCAATTGCAAAGCAGGCCTATGGCACAGGCCCTGCCAAAGCAAAGAGTCCAGCCAAAGCCAGTCCAAAAGCTGTGGCCAAAAAGGCTGCTCCAAAAGCAGCTGCAAAGAAATCTCCTACTCCTAAAAAGTAAATTAGCTTGCTAGCTGGTATATCAGCTCTTCAAGCGCTAGTCCCGATGGTTTGGCGCCTGTTTTTATACTAAAGTCCGTCTTTACCATCAGCTGATAAGCTTGGATTAGTCGTGCAAAATCCAGACGATTGCCAAGCCCTGCGGCCTTATTAGCCACATAAGGACTAATGCCAAATTCCTGCATCCAAGCATTTCCGGAGCCGGTGTTCTCGCGCGCGAGCACAATTGTCCGGTACTGCCAGTTCAACATGGCTAGAATTTGTTGGTCTGCTACGCCATGCTGGATTAGATTTTGGTAAATCTGAAGGGCTAACTTCTCTCGCCCGCTAGCAACCGCCTCAACCAGGGCAAAAATGGTGTGCTCGACATTGGCAACTACCAGCAACTCAATTGTCTCTGGAGTTACCGTGGGCTCATAGCTTACTAGTTTAATAATTTCTTGCTCAAGCTGCCACTGATCTGCACCAGCTCGACGGGCTGCTCCTCTATCTCGGCTGCGAGGATCGTGAGCTGCTCGCTCATACAGCTTCTGTGCCGTAATGCCGTTAATCTCACCTCCCAATGCTTTGACGCGAGCTACAATCCAGTCACGCATTTTGGGCGGAGCAAGCGGTGTAAACTCGCTGCTTTTGGCATCTCGAACCAATGTTTTGAAATAGCTACTACGCCGGTCGACCTCAGTATCTACTAGTACAAGGACGGTACTTTCGGGTACCAATTTGAGCATATCATCTATCTGAGTGTTGGCGGTTTTATTTGTGCCTAAACCACGGACAATTACTAAGCGGCTACTAGCAAACATTGGCTGAACCGCCAGCGCATTAAGCACATCGCGTAAGTTTGCATCGCTCATATCAAAGCTCTGTACATCGAGCGAGCCACCGGTCTTACGCTGATATTGAGCTTGCAACTTCTGCACAGCTTGGGCTATCTCATATGAATTGTCACCGTAGAAAAAGAAAGTCATACCAATAGTGTAACTCGCCTTGTAGCCGGCGCCAATCACGAGTATAAATAAAAGGGTTGTTAAAACACTTGTGGTTACTGCATTGAGGCAAATTCAAGGGGGCTGGATGCAAGGCACAAGGTCACAAATCGATGATCGATCAACCACCGACAACAAAGGTGATCAGACTCAAGAGCTGATGATCTGGACGGGCAGCAACGCTACTCAGATAAAGAATTGGTTGGGAGATGGCTGGGATGCTTGGCAGGACGGGGCTACTCGTCATCTCATTCTTGATAATCGACGTGGGAGACGAGAAGTGTTCCACCGTCCGGGGTCAATGATTGCCAAGAACCCTGACGGGAGCTTGACCACCGAGGATCCTCCGGCGCTACTTCGCGACCATCGGCTCTGGCAAGCTGATTAGCGATTGAGCAAATGCTCGGTTGCTGTACCGCTCTCACTCTTTTGGGTGAGGGCGGTGCTTCATTTAGGAAGCTTTTGACAAGCCGGGCAGAAGTGCGTACCGCGACCAGCTACCCGTATCTTCTCAATGATTCCTCCGCATTCCAGACAAGGCTGGCCCTCTCGTCGAAAGACCTTACCGTACTTGAGTAAGTATTGGCCACGCCCACCTTGGGCATCAATGTAGTTCTTATACGTGCTGCCGCCGTGCTTGATTGCAATCGTCAGTACTGCAGGAATAGCTTGCCAGAGCAGCTTAAGCTTTGTCTGGCTCACATCTGCCACCTTTGTAGCCGGATGGATACGAGCAGCAAATAACGCTTCATCGGCGTAAATATTACCTACTCCGGCCACAATGCTTTGATCCAAAATAGCTGCTTTAATACTTGTTCGAGCCCGGCGATCCAAGGAAGTCTTGAAATAATCCCAGCTAAAATCTGGACCAAGTGGCTCTGGCCCAACTTTCTTAAAGAAATCTATCTCACCCACCTCGGCTGTAGGCAGAAGCCGCATCCAACCAAACTTACGCTGATCATTGAAGAAGAGATGACCACCATTGGTGAATTCCAATATAACTCGAGTTGAGCGATCGGGCAGCGATCCAATCAATGAGTCAGTCGGGTGTCCCCCGCCCCATCGCTTGTGACTCTTAATATATACTAGCTGTCCAGTCATTTTGAGATGAACGATTAAGCTATAGTCATTCTCTAGGCCAATAATCAGGACTTTTGCCCGACGAGCAACAATAGTAATTTTAGCTCCTACGAGGTACTTTTTGACCAGCTCTGGGGAGTTTGGGAAGCTTTTTGGTGTATCGGATGTAACTGATTTAATCTGAAGGCCAGGGATAAATTGACTGAGTCCAGCCCTAATTGTCTCAACTTCCGGTAGCTCTGGCATAGGGACTAGCCTAGATCACCCCAAGATTTGCCAATCGCAGTATCTACCACGATTGGGACCTTGAAATTGTGTACTCCCTCCATAACCTCTTTCATTATCTTGGCAGATTTCTCGCTCAATGAGCTATTTGCTTCTACGATTAATTCATCATGGATTTGTAAGATCATCTGCGCGCCTACTGGTAACTTTTCGGCTAATTCAATCATCGCAAGCTTCACGATATCAGCGGCAGTTCCTTGCAAAGGCATATTAATTGCGGCGCGTTCGGCACCGGAGCGGATCATAAAGTTAGATGATCTCACGTCAGGACATGGACGGCGGCGGCCAAATATCGTCTCTGTATAAAGCTGCTTATGGGCTTGTTTTTTTAGACTCTCGATGTATTTAGCTAGCTGTTTGCGAATATCAAAGTAACGCTCAATGAATTCTTGAGCTTCAGCCCGGTTCATCCTGGTCGCGACCGACAACCCGTGGGCGCTTATGCCATAAAGGATACCAAAGTTTGTAGTCTTGGCGGCATAACGCTGCTCTTTGGTCACTTGCTTGGGATCTACGTCGTAGAGCAAAGCTGCAGTTTCGACGTGAATATCAGCCCCATGCTTAAACGCATCAATCATACCCTTATCCCCCGACATGGAAGCGGCTAGGCGCAATTCAATCTGGGAATAATCTGCACTAATGAATACTTTGCCTTTATCTGCCACAAAAGCATTGCGAACTTCAGCACCAAGCGGGGTACGTATCGGGATGTTTTGTAAATTAGGATTAGTCGAATTCAGTCGGCCAGTCTGAGCAATGGTCTGGTTGTAGCTCGTATGCAATCTGCCAGTCGTATTGTTTACAAGCTTTGGGAGCGCATCTACATAGGTACTCTTGAGCTTACTGACTTCGCGGTATTCGAATATTAGATCCACAATTGGGTGCACGCCGCGAAGCTTTTCGAGCTCGGAGGCTGCAGTCGAGACACCACTTTTAATCTTCTTGAGGTACTGGCTATCAATCTTGAGCTTATCAAATAGAATCACTTTGAGCTGTTGAGTAGAGCTGATATTAAACTCTTCACCCGCTTGCTTGTAGATATCTTTTTGACACTGGGCTAATTTGGCGTCAATGCGTTTTGCAAACGTAGTGAGGAATGCTACATCAAGCTTCACCCCCTTCAGCTCCATATCTCCAAGCACCGAGACGAGTGGCCATTCCATCTCAGCTGCCAATTGTGTCAGCCTACCAATTTTAGTAAGCTGCTTGGCAAGCGTCTCATAGAGTCGCCAACTCATATCAGCATCCTCTGCCGCATAGGTGGTAGCTTCTTTTATTGGCGTCATATCAAAGGTCTTTTGGTCCTTGCCGCGCTTGCCGATCAGCTCAGTAATCTCAACCATCTCCACACCCAGCTCATTAAACGCCAGCTCGCCCAAGCTTAGAGCACGTACCATCGGGTTAATCAAGAAAGCCGCCACCATGGTATCAAAGCTAATCGGACCGAGCTTGACTCCGTAGCGGGCAAGCATTTGATAGTCAAACTTAATATTATGACCAACCTTACCAATCTTCGAATCTTCCAATACGGGCTTGAGATGCTTGAGAACTGTGCCACAATCGAGCTGAGGTCCCTCTTGATGCCCTA
>JBBSBN010000022.1:0-8538 GCA_038251205.1 Candidatus Saccharimonadia bacterium
CTCTATCCAACTGAGCTACAAGCGCATAGTTACTTACACGACTCGATCGTAAAGTACGGCTTATTCTACCTTATTTCCGTACTCCAGTAAAGCTTATGATGTGACTAGAAACGAAGAGCTTTTGATACTCGTTCGGCAATACCAGTACGAGGTGGACTCTTCGGCAATACATTCGAGAGGTTCTGTTCAATCTGGTCTTGAAACTCCGTAGGTGCGGGTAAGCTTACTAGGGGCACAAAGCGTCGAGTCGGAATCAGGTCAAAAACGAGCTGCCCATAGTCATCTGCTTCAAAGAAAGCACTAAATTGATCAAATAAGTACTTCTTATCGCCCACATGCAGTCCGCGGTCTGTCAGGGCATAATTTAGCATTCTTGGGTGGCGACTGGCGTAGACAGCCACTGCGACGCCCATGACGGCAAATACTGCAATACTAAGCCACTGCTTTGTAAATACAGCAATCACAATCAGAGCTATGAAGAATAGCGCTAATAGGGCATACCAGCCCATAGGCTTTTGGGTGTAAATAAATTCAGGAGCATTCCAGCTTAAAACTACCTTTTCTGGTAGAGGTGTTGCTGGGGGCGCTTCTGCTGCATTTGGAGCAGGAGTGACCGGAGGTGGAGTAGCTGCTGCAGGTGCGGCCTCAGCTTGGTTTGCGGTAGCTGATACGGGTTGTTGGTTGGGGTCTGGTGGTTGCATTACCATAATTATGCGCTAAGCTTTTTGTCCTGTCCACTTGAGGGATTATGGAATCAATAAATAAGCTAGAGTGCGGGTTTTAAGAATCGTATCAACGCCAAAAAGGGCTGTATTGTTCCCTTTTGGCGCTAAGCAGGATGCTTAATGAGTATTTACTTGTGCATTGAGTTGTTTGTTGCAAACAGTCTATGCCTTATGGAAATTGCGTCATGTCATATCGTTCTCCCTCTCTCGCTAGTTGGTATGATCCACCTTGGTCAAATGCTCCCCCGTTACATATGGGTGGGTGGCTTTAAAATTCGTAATCATTGCTAGGTTTCGATGCTTGTCTCAATCCGCTCTTACTTGTTTTAGATAGATAGCGCTGGACTAGATCGAGGATGGTAGCTTTGATTTTGAATTGATCGTTTGATCGTTGTGCTGCTCGCATGGCCCCACGCCTTTATTGAGCATGTATCTAACATAGCGCACTTTTGTTATTTTGTCAATACTTTATTTCAAAATATAGAAATTATAAAATATTACATCTGGTATTAATAAATATATAGTGTCATAAATTACTAACTATAAAATTGTTTTTCATATATTTATAAAAGGGCAATTATCATAAGCAACGAAAAACGCCCGACTAAGTCGGGCGCTGAGGCGTATCGTGGAAGCTTGTCTGCAGGCGCAAAGCCATAACAGTCGCCCCACAATAGCAGGCGTGGAGGCCTCGTGGGCCGGGGTCCCGGTGTTAGCCGGTCCCCCAACCCGCGAGGTGGTATGGCCGAGGAAGGCCACGGAGATGAATTATGCATGCTGACCGTACAGGTTATCAAGCATGCGCCGCGTATTGCTACCAGGAGACTTCCCAAGTTCCTGGGTGCTCTGCCGACGATTGCGGCAGGAAGACTTTGAAGTATGGATGCTCTGATCTCCGGGTTTTCTCTCCCGGTCAATCAAAACCCTCCATAGTTCCGGCTTCAGGAGCCCCCTTGAGGAGGGCCCCGTCTAACTCGCGCCGCCCATGATCTCCGAGCGACGCCACAGCATCTTCTGCCGTGAGTCGTACACGTGCATCCCCCATTACAGGTTTGCCGAATATACTGCCGCTGGTTTGCGTGCTCTCTGGGGAGCAAGCTTCACCCGAAGGCTTAGCGCAGTAGATTTAATGTATCAGAAGAATTCAACTTTGTCAATCGTTAATGACACATTATTAAAACATTTTAATTAATTTTAGAATTATCCTGCCAAGCTAGTTCAAACAGTTGACGTAAGGCACCGACTATTTCGTGGCTTTCGATCACGACACCGAGTGAGTCTCTGCCGGCGTAAGTACAGAAGGAAGCCGAGTTTTCGTATAGGATTACGTCGGCCAATACAGACTGCTCTATCTTGAGGGTTTGGCGTAGCAGGTTGGGGTCAGTTGGGATATTCTTGCGATATGAATAAATAAGTTTGCTTGATATTTTCTTCTTCAAACGAGCTTTTGGATTATTTTTTAGTGATCCGGGCACAATCTTATCGATCTGATCGTAGTTGGAAAGTCCGTAGGTTTCGCTGCCTGGGCGAGCCATTCGTTGCTGTTCCTGTACAATGGTCGCCACCCCCTCGAGCCCTTTATAGAATCGTACTATTGGAGCAGCTTTGACCTCGGCTCGCTGGGCTTGTTGGAGCTCTGGCAATAGGGTATCAAGCTCTTTACGCCGAGCATTGAGTGCTTCAGCCTGTTGATCAAAGAGTCGTTGCAAGGTCTCTGGACCCTCTGCCACATAGACTGTTTTCTTCCCTTCTGCGGACTGAGCAACCAAGCCCAGCTCCGCCAGCTGATCCAAGATAACATAGGCGGTGGCTCGATTGATTTCAGCCTGCTCAGCAATCTTTTGAACTGATGAGGGGCCCAGAAAAAGCGAAGCCACATACACCTTAGCCTCTTTGTCGGAAAGGCCTAAAGCTTGGACTTTAGCAGCGAGTTCGGTGATTTGCATATGTTTATTATAACAAAGTGTCAAAAGTTTTCAACAAAAAAAGAGCTTACAAGCTCTTTTGGCGGAGAGGGTGGGATTCGAACCCACGGACCCTTGCGGGCCTCCGGTTTTCAAGACCGGTGCACTAGGCCACTATGCGACCTCTCCATGTAAATGACAGGATTATTGCTGGCGGAGAGGGAGGGATTCGAACCCTCGCGGGGGATTGCTCCCCCCTACCGGTTTAGCAAACCAGCCCCTTCAGCCACTTGGGTACCTCTCCGTATGATGTTGGATTAAGCAGGTGCAGATCTCGCCAACAGGTTGCCATTATAGCGTGGAACCGGCTCTTTGTCGATAGAAGGTGGCTTTGGCCTGATTGTCCAGGGTTGCATAATAACTTGCAGCAGCTTGATTGAGCGCCAAATCAGCAGTATTAAGCTTGAGACCTGCTTCGGTTCGGGCGACCGCAGTTTTCAGTTCACCTCGAGCCGCCGCGATACGAGCCAATAGCAGCCAATCGCCAGTAGTTTTGATATTAATTTTGAGAAGTTTATCTTCACCCGGCTTTACAACGCCTGCTTTGACGAGCGCATACGCTATAGCTCGTGGCGAATTTGAAAGTGTACTTGTCAAAGCTGGAAAGTCCTGGCGAGCTTGATCAAACTTATCTTCAAGCAATAAGCAGGCAAGCTGAGCTTGGCTTGCATCTGGGTTAGCTAGACTGGCTTTGGCAGCGACTTGAGCAGCTTCACAACCAGCTTTAACCCGGCCGATGTTGTACTCGGATATGGCTAGGGCAGCATAATTTTCAGCTGTCGGCCAGGTATCAACCGCCTTAATGTAGGTGCTCTGGGCTCGCTTATAATCTTGATAGGAGAGTGCCGCTCGGCCAAGGCGAGAATAGCCAGTGGTAAAGGGGAGTTGATCATAGGCATGAATGGCAGCCGGCAGGTTCCCATCTGCTTGATAGGTTTGCCCGAGTGCTAACAAAACTTGATTATCGCCAAAGCTGACCCAATTGGCCCGCTGTAATATGCTCTCAGCAGTACTATAATCACCTTTGTTTTGGGCTATCTTGGCCTCAGCTACCCGCTGACCCAAATACTGGTTTTTGGCCTTTGTTATACTCGGTAGCACTAATGCAATAATCACGGCGCAAGCAAGGAAGGTGATAACCAAAAATGGTACAGCAGAGCGATCGCCTGCTTTGGTCTTACGAACTGGTGAGCTTGCCAATTTCACCCTCGAGTTGCTTTAGCTGAACTTTTGTCTGAGCAAGCAGCTCACGCTCACGCGTCACTACTTGCTCCGGTGCGTTCTTGATAAATGCATCATTTGTGAGTTTTGTCTCAGTAAGGCGCACCAAGTTTTGTTTGGCTGAGATTTCACGCTGTAGAGCAGCCTGCTTCCGCCCTTCATCAGCTTTGGCGAGCATATCAATTACTTCAAGCTGGAACTGCTCAGCCTCTTTGGAATCTGGCTGAAAGGAAAGCTCAGGCCAGCTTTCGCTGATGAGGAGGGATTTATGCCAAGGCAATTCTTGCCAGATCGCCTCAGATACAAAAGGTGCGAAGGGGTGAATAAGCTTTAGGATTACCTCTAGTCCGGCAATCAACAGATTAGCATTTAAGTTTGATTTAGCTGACTCGATATATTTATCAGCGAAATCGTCCCACAGCAGTGCATATGCTAGCTGCCCGGCTTCAGAGAATCGATATGCCTCTATCGCCTCGGTAGCTTTTGTGACCGTTTGATTAAGGCGCTCAGCTATCCAGTGATCAGCCGGAGTCTTGAGTTCAACTGCAGATGGCATATAGCCCTCCCCTACTTTGCCTGCGCTAAATCGAGCCACATTCCAAAGTTTATTGCAGAAGTTTCGGTAGCCGGCGATTTTCTCTTCGCTTAATTTGTCATCATTTCCAGGAGTAATGCCAATCGATAGCGCGAGACGTAATGCATCGGTTCCGTATTGGGCAGTTATCTCCAGCGGATCACCATAATTGCCTTTTGACTTCGATAGTTTTTGACCTTTTTCGTCTGTCACCATTCCCCACAGATAGACATTTCGAAATGGCACTTCAGATTTCACATATAAGCTAAACATAATCATGCGAGTCACCCATTTGTGGAGGATGTCTCGAGCGGTCGCCATCAATGTAGTTGGATAAAACTGCTCAAAATCTCCAGTTGCCATGAGATCGGCATATGGCAGCTGGCTGCTTGAAAACCAGGTGTCAAAGGTGTCGGTTTCAGCCCGGTAATTTCCTTCTCCATAATACTTTCGAGCTTCATCCTCGGTTTTGGCTACGAAGTGAGGCTCTTTGCTAGGATCGTTGTTGGTCATGTAGTAGACCGGTATTCTAATACCCCACCATCCAGGACGACTGATGCACCAATCATGTTCTTGCTTCAGCCAATCCAAAGCGAGCCGTTTAAACCGAGGGGGATGGAACTTCACGGCTTCAGATTCGATAGCATCGATGACAGGCTTATTGAGCTCTTTGATGCGCAAGAACCACTGCTCGCTCAAAAGCGGCTCGATCACCGTACCACAACGATCATGTATGGCTACCGCGTGCACAATGGTTTTTTCTTCGATCAGTTTTCCTGCTGAGTTGAGAGCTTCAGCTACTTTCTGACGCGCTTCTGCCACGGGTAAACCGGCGTACTCCTCGGGAACATTTATCATCTTGCCCTCAAAGTCTATGACAGTGATCTCTGCTAAATTGTGTCGCAAGCCGATCTCATAATCATTGAAGTCATGACCGGGGGTTACTTTAAGCGCACCAGTGCCAGCTTTTTGATCGACGTGCTCATCGGCGATAATCGGGATTACCCGGTCAATAATCGGGATCGTAGCCGTTTGTCCTATCAGGTTTTTGTATCGAGGATCCTTTGGATTTACTGCCACGGCTACATCTGCAAAAATTGTTTCAGGCCGAGTGGTCGCAATCTTAAGGGCACCGTAATCCAAGGTGTAGAATTTACCCTCTCGTTCAATATGATCAGTTTCGATATCAGGAAAGGCGGCTCCGCAGCGCGGACACCAATTGACAATTCGATTGCCGCGATAGATATAACCTTCCTTGTGCATATGAATAAAAGTGTCATATACCGTATCAATAATATCTGGGGCTAGCGTGAATTTGAGTTTACTCCAATCAGCCGAAAACCCCATCGACTTCATCTGAGTGATGATAGTCCCCTGCTGAGCTTGAGTGAAAACCATTACTTCGTCGTAAAATTTCTGAGGTCCGAGATCGAAGCGGCTCTTGCCCTCTGCTTCTAGCTTCTTCTCATAAACGTACTGGGTTTCAATCCCAGCGTGATCGGTGCCTGGCAGCCAAAGGGTAGGCCTGCCTTGCATCCTTGAGTATCGCGTGGCAATATCCTCAACCACATACATGAGATGACCGGCATGCAAAGAGCCGTTGGCATTTGGTGGTGGCATGATAATACTAAATGGCTCAGCATCAGCATTCTTTGTTGGCGAAAAAGCGCCTGATTGCTCCCATTTTTGATAAATATCCGACTCGTATTTGGCCGGTTCATAGACCTTATCCATAGTTGCAATGGTACTAGATTCGGCTTGTTTAAGCCAGAATTAGCACTTTGGCATATCTGGAGTATAAGCATTAGATCTGATATTGAGTACAAAAACTGTACAAAAGATGGCGAGATGAAAAAGCGAACAACTCGGTTGTTTTTATTGAAAGGAAAATATCTAGATTCTTCTACGTATTATTACGTGAAGAGGACCCCCATGACTGGTAGCCATGGGGGTCCAATGCGCCTTGAAGACGCGAGTATTAGGGTTAGCCGAAACGTCGACAACCCCAGCCGCTGAGTCCATATCTGGCATAGACGCGTTCAGCGACAACGATCTGTTCCTCGCGAGAAGCTTGGCCGGCATTGGGGGCAAACTGTCCCCCGCCAAAACCTTCCCAGGTGGTGTTCGCGAAGCCAACTCCGCCTGAGTAAGTAGATCCGGACATGGACCAGTTTCCGCCAGTCTCACAATCAGCAATGCCATCCCAATCCACACCAGTACGGCGCGCCGTTGTAGATTGAGTACCGGAGGAGTTCCCGCTTTTTGGAGCGGGCTTTGGCGTGAAGTGGTCGTACCACCGCTTGGCGTCTTGATCCTTCTTGACGCTTTGCAGCTTCCCATACGACATCATCAGGTTGTTTCGATCGCTGATAGCAGTCGTTTGGGCCTCACGCTGGGCCTGTGTCCAGGGCCACTTCGATGGAGTCGAGGCGGTTGTGATTTTCGCCGCCTTGTCACTGGTAGAACTGTGCGAAACCGCGTAAACAGTCCCACCCAATAGTGCAACCACCAATAACCCCGCCAGAAACGCGACAATGCCGCGGACTCGACGGTGTGAGGTGGTCTGATTCTGTTGTGTAGTCGCCGGCTGATGCTGGCGGTCTGGTGCTTTCGAGAGTCGTCGCATCGTTCTCCTTCTGGAGCCACAGCCGACGGGGGTCGACTGGAGGGTTCTTTGGGATTGGCGGTGCGAGCAACCACCGGAAGACGCGCAGGGTGTCTTGTGCCATCTGTTGCTGATGGGCACTCAACCTCTTGGAGCGGCATATCCTGGTAAAGGGACTTATGCGCATTGCGCTGTGCCCATGGGGATAGCGGCCGTTCCTTACGAGAGCTTTCCAATGTTTACTCTAGTCTATCGTCTAAGCGCTCCTTGGTTGGCGGGTAGAAAGAACTAGATACAACAACCTGATTAGATTCTAACACGGATAGCTCTAAAAGTCAATAGGTTGGGACAGGTAGAGAATTATGAAAATTTGGTCTTAAAGCACTGCAAGACTTGAGTCAGCCATAAGCGGAATGAGAGGGTCTACAAGGCCATTCTGGCGCATTTTGAAGGCTGTAGCAGCGATCATTGCCGCATTGTCGCCACATAATGCAGTTGGAACGAAGATCGCGTCTGGCAAGGCTTGTGTAAGCTCACGACGGAGCCGAGTGTTAGCCGCCACGCCCCCACCTATAACAAGGCTGGCTGGATGATACTTTGCATTTGCAGCTGTGGTTCCTCGAACTAAACTAGAAACCACTACCCGCTCAAAGCTGGCAGCCAGATCAGCTTGAGTTTGTTTATCAAGAGAATATGTCTGCTTTAACTCCAAATTGCCGGGGTTAACACCCGTAATGGCTTGAACCTGACGAAGTACCGCCGTCTTAAGGCCAGAAAAGCTAAAATCAAGAGGATTCTGAAGTCGAGCAGTGGGAAAGTGATACGCTTGATCATCACCTTGCTCACCAGCTGCTGAGATAGCAGGCCCACCAGGGTAGGGGAGCCCAAGCAGCCGACCTACCTTATCAAAAGCTTCCCCAGCCGCATCATCTTGAGTCTGGCCAACAACTTCAAAGCTCAAATCTTCTTGGTATAGTGTCAAAGC
This sequence comes from Candidatus Saccharimonadia bacterium, assembly GCA_038251205.1. GTDB lineage: Bacteria > Patescibacteriota > Saccharimonadia > CAILAD01 > JBBSBN01 > JBBSBN01. The sequence goes on from JBBSBN010000022.1 coordinate 8,075, forward strand.
AGTATGACCTCCCGAAACGGTCAAAGCCAAAAGAGGAAATGATGGGGGAGTGGCAGTCAGGAACGCTCCAAAAGCATGGGCGATGATATGATTCACAGCGATCAAAGGCTTATCAAATACTGCTGCCAACGTTTTGGCGGTCAAAACGCCTATAAACAGACTACCTATAAGGCCAGGTCCGCGAGTAACTGCAAAGGCGTCAATCTCTGACATTGTCACTGTGGCTGCACTCAAAGCTTGCTGAATAAGAGGAGTAATAGCAGCGATGTGCTCGCGAGCAGCAACTTCTGGCACTACACCCCCATACTGAGAATGGATGTCGATCTGACTTGCGATCAGATTACATAGAATCCGCTGGCCATCCTCAACGATAGCCACACTCGTCTCGTCACAACTGGTTTCAATAGCGAGAATTAGCATAAGTAGCAGCAATTGTACCTGAAAAAGCTGTTACAATAAAGTTA
>JBBSBN010000023.1:0-8438 GCA_038251205.1 Candidatus Saccharimonadia bacterium
CAGCGCAATCAGTACCTCTAGTACGGGTCGCAGTAAGTCATCTACAAAAACTCCCGTCTTAAACAACTTTGGCATTGATATGACCGCCAAAGCTCGTGATGGCAAACTTGATCCGGTGATAGGTCGCGAAGATCAGATTGGACGTATGATCTCAATTCTGAATCGACGCACCAAAAGTAACCCTGTACTTATTGGAGAGCCTGGAGTGGGGAAAACCGCTATCGTTGAGGGCTTGGCTGCTCGGGTCATAGCTGAGAATGTACCGGACAATCTTATCGGTAAACGTATTATCATGCTGGATATGGCAAGCCTTATCGCCGGGACCAAGTACCGTGGTGAGTTTGAAGAACGCTTAAAAAAACTTATCGATGAAGCAAAAAACAATCAAAATGTTGTAATCTTTATTGATGAACTCCACACCGTCGTTGGGGCGGGTGCGGCAGAAGGCGCCATTGATGCAGCAAATATTCTCAAACCAAGTTTATCACGGGGTGAGATACAGACCATTGGGGCGACTACACTTGAAGAATACCGCAAATATATTGAGAAAGATTCTGCGCTCGAGCGTCGCTTCCAACCAGTAATTGTGCCTGAAGCTACGATTGATGAGACCACCGAGGTATTGTATGGAATTCGCTCGAAATACGAAGACTTTCATCAAGTAGAGATTACCGATGAAGCTATCACGCAAGCCGCAAAGCTGGCGGATCGTTACATTGCCGATCGATTTTTGCCAGATAAGGCAATTGATCTGATTGATGAGGCAGCTTCACTGGCCCGTATCAAACGCGGAGGTAATAGTAAGAAGTATAAGCAATTGCAGGACAAGCTTACTGACTTTACGACTCAAATCGATGAAGCTGTTTATAATCAAGATTTTGAATATGCCGCAAAACTTAAATCGGAAGCCAGTGTGCTTGAAGCCGATATGGCTAAGCAAGCAAAGCGCGACAAAGTAGGTGCCAAGCTTGTGATTGATGAGAATGACATCGCAGCAGTTACAGCTCAGACGACCGGTGTGCCCGTCACGCGATTGATCAAACATGAGACAGCCAATCTACTCAAGCTCGAACGCAATCTCAAAAAACGCATTATTGGCCAAGATGAGGCAGTTGCTGCTATTGCAAAGTCCATTCGCCGCTCACGCACTGGGATATCAGATACAAATCGACCCAATGGCTCCTTTATTTTTCTCGGCCCCACTGGGGTAGGAAAGACTGAGCTGGCACGCGCATTAGCTGAAGAAATTTTTCATGATCGAGACGCCTTAATCAAGGTCGATATGAGTGAATTTATGGAGCCACATAAAATATCACGACTCGTTGGGGCGCCTGCTGGCTATGTTGGCTATGATGACGCGGGGCAGTTAACAGAATCAGTTCGCCGCAAGCCCTACAGCTTAATTCTTTTTGATGAGATTGAGAAAGCGCACCCTGAGTTCTTCAATATCCTTTTGCAGATTCTAGAAGATGGCCAACTCACTGATGCTAAGGGGCGCCGTATCAATTTCCGAAATACAGTGATCATCATGACGAGTAATATCGGTGCTCGCGAGGCTCAAGCTGAAGCTAATATCGGCTTCAAAACCGAGACAGCGACGCAAGAGAAGCAGCTCGAAGCTCATCATAAAAAAATGGAAGGCACGATCGATAAAGCATTGCAGAAGACATTTAAGCCAGAATTTCTCAATAGGATTGATCATGCCGTAGTCTTTAAGGCCTTGAGCCAGAATGATATTCGGAAGATTGTTGATTTACAGCTAGCGTTACTGCAGAGTCGAGTGAGTGAGCAGGAAATCACTCTAGATTTTGACCGTAGTGTCAAAGATCTTCTCGTCCAAAAAGGCTATGATCCGAAGTTTGGTGCTCGCCCACTTCGCCGTGCTATCACCAATCAGATTGAAGATAGACTAGCCAATGAAATCTTGCATGGCTCAATTAAGCCTGGTGATACCGCCAAAGTCTCGGTGATTGATGGGGATGTAAATTTCTCAGCTGCCGCCACTACTGCATCAAAGTAAGTTTGCAGTAAATAAGTACGAAAAAGGCGTCCCGGAAAACCGGAACGCCTGGTTCGTGTTCTTGTACTGGGGCTAAGCCAAAAAGCTATCGAGCAACTCTTTCAAAGTGGTCTGCCAGCCCTCGTTCTTGCCCGGGTGTTCGACGAAGTCGGCATGACCAACAGCGGGAACAGTGATGATCTCTCCCGCCAGGGGGAAAGCTCGCAGCTGCTGTAGAGCAGCTTCTGGCCGCACCAACGGATCATTGTTGCATTGCAGGATTGCTGCCGGAACGTTGCTGAACTCACCTTCTCTGAGGGGGTTGGTCTGGTGGAGTGTCCGCGCCTGGTCGATGTAGATCCTGGGTGAGGCGTAGTACATGGATTGCTGGTGTCTCAACAACAGCTCAGCATCAACTTCAGGGTTCAAGTGCGCTTTGCGGTCATAATCCCATCGGCTGGCGCGTACCGCAGAGGGCCACAAAAGCTTCATCAATGGTCCGCCGCTGACGAGCCAGCTCAGCCATAGTGGTGGTCCGAGGGCGTCGTTGCCACTCACCACACTGCAAACAAAGATGGGGTAGAGCTTTGGGCCATCCAAGGCCAGCTCCTGCATGTGTCGCAGCAAGTGAACTCCGGCCACACCGCCCCAAGATGGCAGGAGCAGGGTGACTTTGTTGTAATGCCTGAAATCGATCACGTCGAGCAATTTATGCGTGATGTCTTCAAGATCTATGCCACCGGACTGGTAGTTGACCGTCCAGACGTCGCCGTAGCTTGAGAGCAGTGGGTAAAGGGGCTTGAAACAATATGCCCCGCTATTACCCATACCTGGAATCAGAAACGTTGCCTTTTTAGTTTGGCTATATTCAGCGTCATAGACCCATTGCAGTCTGATCGATTTCTCACCAGGGCTCGCAAGAGCTAAGGCGTTGTCAGCCAAGAGCAGACCAGAGAAACCACCTGCGAGCACACCCGCAGTCCTTGTTGCCAGCTTGCGTGTGCCCATGATGGGCTCCCTTCAAATATTCGAATGTAGAAGAACACGAACTGACAAATTGTAGCATAAAACTATTAAAATTCAAGTATATGTACGGTTTGAGTTCGTGTGTTATGATAAGAATATGACAAAAAGTACAAGCATTTATACCTGTAGCGAATGTGGCACGCGGGCGAGCAAATGGAGCGGGCGATGTATGAGCTGCGGTGCTTGGGATAGCTTAAGAGAGTCAGCTGCTACTCCTGCTCGCCGGGCTGCTCATCTAGCTCCAGCCTTGAAGCCTCAAAAATTTTCGCATTTAAGCGATAGTAAAGTAGTACGCTATTCATGTGGACAAGCCCAAGTCGACCAAGTACTTGGTGGTGGTATAGTGAGCGGCTCTTTGACACTGCTGGCTGGAGACCCGGGCATTGGTAAATCAACTCTTGTATTGCAGATTGTAACTCAGTTAGCCAAAAAGCAAAGCGTGTTATATGTTTCGGGAGAAGAGTCTGCTACTCAAATCAAACTTCGAGCTCAGCGAATTCATAATTCCAGCTTGAATCCAAAAACTCCACCTTCGGTTGATTTCGAACTTATTAACTCAAATGACATTGATGGCGTGCTGGCGCTTTGCGCACAGACTCATTATGATCTTGTGATCATCGATTCAATTCAAACTATGTTCTCAGCCAGCATAGAGGGTGCAAGTGGTTTGCAAGCTCAGATCACGAATAATACCAGTCAAATTGCTCGAGCCGCAAAACAGCTGGATACTGCCTTTATTATCGTTGGGCATGTCACAAAAGAAGGTAGTATTGCGGGTCCCCGAATGCTTGAACATCTTGTTGATACAGTCCTATATCTTGAAGGGGAGCGTAGTGGGGGCTTTAAGGTTTTGCGTTCAGTCAAAAACCGCTTTGGCTCGACTGCCGAAGTTGGTATCTTTTCCATGAGTGAGCAGGGACTGGAGGAAATCAAAAACCCGTCAGCCTATCTACTTCGCGAACGACAAGCAGCACCTGGAAGCATTGTACTTGCAACCATGGAGGGGACACGTGCATTATTGGTTGAGGTCCAGGCTTTAGTGGCGCCAACTGTCTTCGGCTATCCCAAACGAACTGCCGCCGGTGTTGATCTTAATCGACTTAATTTGCTGGCAGCGGTAGCGGCAAAACGGGGCGGCTTACGCTTGAGCGATAAGGATATCTATGTTAACATTGTCGGTGGACTTAAAATTTTAGAACCCGCTGTTGATATAGCAATTATTTTGGCCATTGCCTCGGGCCTGAAGAATATCACCCCCAAGCCTACTCTCGCTGCATTTGGTGAAGTTGGCTTAAGCGGTGAATTACGTTCAGTCGCCCAGGCTGATCGCCGCGCGAGCGAAGCTAAGCGGATGGGATTTACTACTGTTCTTGGACCAGCCAGCGCTGGAGTTGCCGGCCTTAGCTATAAGCCCACCAATATCGCAGAAGCTATCGAGCTACTCGGGTAGAAAGGTTATTTATGAATATAATACTTATTGTATTAGTATTAGTTGTCCTTTTTTTGGGCATATTGGTACTTGCCCTTCTTAGTCAAAATCAACGAATTGTACAATTTTTACCGAAGCCCAAAGAGGGTGGTAATAAAGCTGCCCGAGGTGAATCAAAAAGCACCAATAGCACTAGCCGCATTATGGTTGACACTTCAGCAATAATTGATGGGCGCATAGCTGATATTGTAGAAACTGGATTTGTTACCGGGATTTTGTATGTACCTCGCTTTGTCTTGGCCGAACTACAGAATATTGCCGATTCGGAAGACCCAATGCGTCGAGGACGAGGCCGGCGTGGTCTAGAAGTTCTTAATAATATGCGGACTAGTAACCGAGTTACGATTGAGATACTAGAATATGACCCAGCTGAGATTCGAGAAGTGGATGCTAAACTTGTGGCTGTAGCAAAGAAATACCATGCTAGCATTCTAACTACCGACTATAATCTCAATAGAGTTGCAACAATAGAAAAAGTCTTGGTGCTCAATGTGAATGAACTGGCAAATGCAATTAAACCTGTCGTACTACCTGGCGAGCTTATGCAAGTCAAGATTGTACAGGCTGGCAAGGAAAAGCATCAGGGCGTTGGATATCTCGCGGATGGCACCATGATTGTAGTGGAGAATGGCGATAAGTTGATTGGTCAAGAAGTGAGTACAGAAGTTACGCGTATTTTCCAGACGGTAGCAGGGAAGATGATTTTTGCAATACAGCGTGGCAATCAATCCAAAAACCCCCAAAAGAAATCGTCTCAGAAGCCAGCGACTTCAACCCGATCTAGCTAACAATAATACTGTAATACAAGTTTGACACGCATATAGGGCTATGTAAGAATTGAGCATAAGCGCGATACTATGCCCCATCAGCTCCCATATCACTCAATACTTCAAATCCGACTCCTACTTCGCCCAGCAATCCTGCACAACAGCTGAGTTCTAATGGTCTTGGCGGCCAGCAACTACTGCCCTCAAAAAAGCGCAATGCGTCAGCCATCTTACTTATTCTAGCTGGATTATTGCTAATAGCTGCTGGGGGATATCTCTGGTGGCACAATCAGAAGAAAACTGTCTCCAAAGCAACCACTATTGCGGTGAAACGAGATGTAGAATCTATAAGCTATCAGACGGTAGGGGGTAGTTTTGATAAATTTTACCCTGCTAAAGGAGCACTATCAACTGCTCCAAACTTGGAGTTTAACCAACAAGTATTTGAAACCCTTGTTCAGTATCAGAATCTTGCTCAAATTAAGCCCCTACTTGCGTTAAGTTGGAATAATCCTAACGAATCAACCTGGGTCTTTAACTTAAAGCCAAATGTTAAATTTCAAGATGGCAATACTCTAACCGCAGCAAGTGTAAAAGCTAGTCTTGAAGCTGGAAAAGCAAATCAAGAACTGGCTTCGTATACCGATACGCTAAAAGATATAACGGTGATTAGTCCAACCAAAATTCAGATCACAACCGTAGCACCTGATGCTCTTTTCTTGGCAAAACTGACGAATATATTTATTTATGATTCAAAGCCTCCAGCTGGTACCAAAAACTCTGACACCGGTACAGGCCCGTACATCGTTAAGCCAGGCACTAACCCTACTGCCGAGCGGGCAAGCCTTAGCGCATTTGATGCTTATCATGGCGGTCATGTTTCCACCCGAAATCTTATCTTTACGGCAGAAAGTGAAGATACGCCAATTGTGGAGTTAGAAGCAAGTGCAATAATAGCTCTTAAGAAATCTACCATAAATCTCGACGGTCCAGTTTCTCCATCCACTGCCAGAGATGCCAAGCAAGCCAATCTCAATATATATAATTATGGCGATTTGGATGTGCGCTAGCTTGGCTTTAATACGCTTTTGAAAGGCTCTCCGACACAAAATCTCAAAGTCAGACAAGCCATTTATCATGCCATCGATATTACGGGGCTACTGAAAGCTATGAATATATCACAGTATGCCAGCCCAGCGTCTCAGCTAATTACCGCTGATGTTCCTGGTTATGACCCATCTATTAAGCGCTTGGCATATGATCCTGTCAAAGCAAAAAAGTTACTCGCAGAAGCGGGCTATCCGAACGAATTCACCCTGTCTATTCCAACCCTCTTTGCACCCGAGGGATTTGCAACTGAGCTTGCTCGTCAATTGAAGGGAGTTGGTGTTACGGCCAAAGTTGATAGTACAAACGATGCAGAACTGTTTGTGAATGATCTATTAGATGGCAAGCTAGCAAGTTGGTCAGTTGTGTCATCGCCAAGCATACTCGATGGTAGCGATATATTTAAGCCAAATTTACAAAACGATACATTCTATAGCAACACTTCTCTTAATAATCAATTAAAAAAAGCCGATTCTACTTTTGATAATACTGCCCGAACTACTTTACTGAAACAAGTCTCCAAAGGGTTGGTAGATGATGTGACTGCCATCCCACTTTATTCGCAAGATCAAACATGGATATCAGATAAACCCTATGTCATGACACAGGATATACTCAATGGCGATATAGGCGTGTTTTCCTGGAAGGTCTATCAAAAATAATTTTTAGCTATCGCTAGAGTCAACCGTAAGCTTTATAATAGGCATATAATCGTAAGAGTCTATGCGATATAATCATCGATTACATCGTCAAGCTGTACAGCATCATCCCAAGCATCATCGACATCAACGACTTACGAGCTTATTGGTGATCCTTGGTCTTATCATTGTGTTAGCAGCCTTGTCGCGCTATCACGCTATCAACTACACGAAATTTTACAGTGGTTTTGCACTAAGTCTAGGCCGAGTAATCACATCCTATATTTTTGCTACATTACTTGCGATTGTATTGGCGCTTATTGCCACAAAAAATCATTACCTTGAGTCAATTCTTTTGCCGATTCTTGATGTTGCTCAGAGCTTCCCAAGCTTAGCCTTACTACCACTATTGATTAGTTTCTTTGGGCGAAATAGTATTGCAGTAATCTTAATCTTGATTACTGTCATGGTCTGGCCAATTACATTTAGTATGATCGGATTTATAAAAACACAGCGTCAAGATTTATCTGAAGCAGCTACAATCTACGGTGCGACCGGTACAAAACGATTACTTCATTTCACGCTACCGGCACTAGTGCCAGCGCTTTTGACTGGATCAATTGTCGCTTGGGGTGAAGCTTGGGATTCATTAGTTGGTGCGGAAATTATTTCATCGGTGCGAGGCGTAGGAACCTATCTAGGTACTATCTCGGCTGCAGGGGATATCACCATACTCCTGCTTGCGATCACGCTCTATCTCCTGTTGATTTTTATTCTTAATGAGCTAATATGGATGCCACTTCTGAAGTACAGTACACGGTATCAGGCAGAATGAACGATCAAATTGTTATTTCCCATATTCAAAAAAGCTTTGATGAAGGCAAAAGCGAAATTAATGCACTTGCCGATATTAATTTTACAGCAGATGCAGGAAAGTTCACCTGCCTTATGGGATCGTCAGGTTCTGGCAAATCAACCCTACTGCGTATCTTAGCTGGAGTAGAGTCCGCAAGTGAAGGCACAGTTATCGGTATGCCGGCAGCAATTGGGTTTGTGTTTCAGAATTTTGGATTATTCCCGTGGCTGAGCGTGGAAGAGAATATTGGTTTCGGGTTGAAAATGCGTGGCGAGTCACCGGCTACTATACAACGTGCCGTCAACCATCAAGTCAAAACTTTGGGGTTGCATGGCTTTGAACATACATTGCCCAAAAAGCTGTCGGGGGGAATGCGCCAGCGGGTTGGGATTGGCCGCGCGCTCGCGACAGAGCCCGATGTTCTCTTGCTGGATGAGCCATTCTCTGCATTAGATGAGCTGACAGCGAAAGCACTTCGGGAGGACTTACTGAAGATATGGAGCGAAACTCACAAAACAATTATCATGGTTACTCATTTGGCGGAAGAAGCAACGTA
>JBBSBN010000024.1:0-8336 GCA_038251205.1 Candidatus Saccharimonadia bacterium
TCTAGAGAGTCAATTATGAAGAACAAGAAACTATCTCGTAATACTGTTTATCTGATCGTCGGCCTGCTCGTGCTAGGGTTGGTGCTTTTTTATTCTGGCAGCTCCACCACAAAGCCAACCGAAGTACCGCTCTCGACAGTCTTGAAGCAAGCTCACGACAATCAGGTGGATAAGATTGAGGTCACGGGTGACAAGCTTGATGTTTATCTCAAGGATGGTAACCAAGAGCAAGCGTACAAAGAAACAGGCGCTGCCCTCTCTTCTTATGGTATTGATTACTCAAAGGTTAAGGTTGACCCGAAGAACCCCGAGGGCGACTCCGGCCGATGGCTGGATATCGTATTAGCTTTCTTGCCAATCGTACTTATCATCGGCTTTTTCTACTTCATGATGCGTCAAGCACAGGGTAGCAATAATGCCGCGATGAGCTTTGGCAAATCCAAGGCCCGCGTCTTTGGTCTCGAGCGAGGCAATGTGAAGTTTAAAGATGTAGCGGGAGTACAGGAGGCCAAGCAAGAGCTGAGTGAGGTTGTAGAATTCTTACGATTCCCGACCAAATTTGAAGCACTCGGTGCCAAGATACCAAAAGGGGTCTTGCTGATCGGAAGTCCAGGGACCGGTAAGACCATGCTGGCGCGTGCTGTAGCTGGTGAGGCTGGTGTGCCATTTTTCAGTATCTCTGGATCTGAATTTGTTGAAATGTTTGTCGGCGTTGGTGCTTCGCGAGTACGTGATTTATTTAATAAAGCAAAGAAAAACTCACCATGCATTATCTTCATCGACGAGATTGATGCGGTCGGTCGGCAGCGTGGTACGGGACTTGGCGGAGGACATGATGAGCGCGAGCAGACTCTCAACCAGATCTTGGTTGAGATGGATGGCTTTGAGCAGGGCACCAACGTTATTGTGATGGCTGCCACAAACCGCCCGGATGTTCTTGACCCAGCCTTACTTCGACCTGGCCGATTTGATCGCCGTGTTGTACTTGATTTGCCAGATATGAAAAACCGTGCCGAGATTCTGCAGGTACATACCAAAGAAAAGCCCCTGGCTGCTGGTGTTGATCTAATGGAAATTGCCCGCAAGACCCCAGGCCTGGCTGGTGCAGATCTTGCCAACATCACCAATGAAGCAGCTATCTTAGCTGCTCGTCGTGACAAGAAAAAGATTGGTCAGCCGGAGCTCTCAGAAGCAGTTGAGAAGGTATCGCTTGGGCCTGAGCGCAAAAGCCACATTCTCAATGACAAAGAAAAGGAAATCACTGCTTATCACGAAGCTGGACACGCAATTCTATCGCATGTTTTGCCGAACTGTAATCCTGTACACAAAGTAAGTATTGTTTCACGAGGTATGGCTGGCGGAGTTACGTGGAGTCTACCCCTGGAAGACAAACACTATCACTCAGTAGCTGATTTCAAGGACGAAATTACCATGAGCTTAGGTGGTCGAGTAGCCGAAGAAATCGTCTTTGGTGAAATCACGACTGGTGCAAGCAATGATCTCAAGCACGTCAATGATCTCGCCCGTCAAATGGTGACTGAATACGGTATGAGCGCCGAGCTAAGTAATCTCGTATTCACCGACCCGGAGAATGCTATGTTCTTAGGCCGAAGTGTGCAAGAGACGAAACATTACTCAAATGAAGTAGCAGCCAAAATTGATGCTGAGGTCGCTGTGATCGTGGATGAAGCCACCCGCAAAGCCCGCCGCACACTTACCACTCACCGAAGCAAGCTCACGACAGTTGCAAAATTACTTCTCGAAAAAGAAACGCTTGATGGTCCAGAATTCGCAAAGCTGTTCGAGAGTATTGATAAGAAACGGCCGCGCGGCGACGGCCTCCCGCCGCTGACCGATGCCCTCCCTGGCTAGGGCGTAGGTACTCCCCGCTTTGGGCAACAAAATTCTCTCTCGACTAAATAAGAGTCGCACACTTGGCATTTCTGCCCTCCTGATCTCAATGGCATTTTTCTTGTCTCGCCTGTTGGGACTCGTGCGTGACCGATTGCTGGCGACAAATTTTGGCATCGGTGCTCAGACTGATGCGTATACCGCCGCATTTCGCATACCTGATCTACTCTTCACCCTACTGGTGTCCGGTGCATTTGCTGTCTCATTCATCCCAGTATTTGTCGGATTCTTAGAGCGTGACAAGCAGGAAGAAGCCTGGAAGGTAGCCAACATTGCCCTGACGTTGATGATGTGCGCCACGCTCGTTCTTGGGGTTATGGCATTTATCTTTGCGCCCCAGCTCGTCCATCTCATCACGCCAGGATTCGATCCAGCTCGTCAGGAAATGACAATTCATTTGACGCGAATCATGCTGATCACCCCATTCTTATTTGGCTTGGCGAGTGTTTTTGGTGCTATTCAGCAAGCCTACAATCGCTTCTTACTCTTTGCCCTCTCAAGCATCTTCTACAATGTTGGTATTATCATCGGTATTACGGTGCTGGCGAAATGGTTCTCGCCATCAATCTATGGTGTGGCCTGGGGTGTCGTGCTCGGCACAGCCATCCAAGCGTTCTTACAAATCTTTGGCTTAATTGGCCTTGGTTACAAGTTCGGCTTCAAATTTGAATTCTGGCATCCATCGATTCGCAAGATCGTGAAGCTCATGATCCCCCGATCTCTTGACCTTGCTGTCGACCAGTTCAATACCATCGTAGAAACCATCATTGGTTCGCGACTTATTACTGGCTCACTAACTTCCTATTACTATGCGAATAACCTTCGTAATGTGCCGATCGGGTTGTTTGGCCAAGCAATTGCCACAGCAGCTTTCCCAAGTCTGATTCGTGCTTCCAAGAGCTCTGACAAAAGCCGCCTTCCTAAAACAATCGTGCAGAATGTCCGCTTGCTGGCCTTCTTGACCATACCAGCTGCAGCGATCGCAATTGTCTTGCGTGGCTATATCATTCGATTGCTCTTTGGTTTTGGTAGTGGTCTGACAGGAAATGTACTAGGTCTGCTTGCTCCGACCATTGTGGCAGTTAGTATTTATTTCTTAATTGCTCGCGTGTTCTATGCACTCGAGGATACTCGGACTCCTCTTGCAACCAGTGTCTGTGCCATAGCACTTAACGTAGGACTAAGCTTGTACTTATCGAAACGGTATGGGGTGGCCGGACTGGCAGCAGCCCTATCAATCGTCAGTGTATTTGAATTGACCGCGCTCACCCTACTACTACGCCGTAAAATTGGACCGTACGGTCTTGATAATATTCTACGTGGCGTTGGTCTGATTAGTCTGGCCAGCTTTGGTATGGCAGTAGCCGTTCGGGCGATGGTGTACTATGTTTTGCCGCTGCGGGTTGGTGATCAAGGCTTTCGTATCTTGGCACCAAAGTTTACGGTTATCTGTCTGGTTGGTATTGCAACCTACGTAATCCTTAGTAGATTGCTGCGAATACGCGAAATGGGTCGAATTACTGATATGGCAACCCGGCGACTTCGAAAATGGCCGCATACTCATAAGGAATAGGACGAAAGATCAAGATGGATAAGATTAGAAATTTTTGTATTATCGCTCATATCGACCACGGCAAGAGTACGCTGGCCGATCGATTGATCGAGCTGACCGGTACTGTGCAGAAGCGTGATATGCAGGCTCAACTTCTCGATACCATGGATCTTGAACGAGAGCGTGGTATCACGATCAAACTCCAGCCAGTAACAATGCAGTGGCAGGGTTATAACTTGAACTTAATCGATACGCCAGGACACGTCGATTTCTCATACGAAGTTTCGCGGAGTCTGGCAGCATGTGAGGGCGCATTGCTTGTAGTCGACGCTTCGCAGGGTATTCAAGCTCAAACGCTGGCCAATGTTTATCTCGCGATTGAAGCCGGCTTAACGATAATCCCGGTGATTAACAAAATTGACTTACCGGCCGCAGATGTCGACAAAGTCTCGACTGAAATTATCGGACTGCTTGGCTGCAGCCGCGAAGACATTCTTGAAGTCTCAGCCAAAAGCGGGCAGGGGGTTGATACAATCTTTGATCGGATTGTGCGCGATGTACCTTCGCCACGCGGCTCAGCAGAAAATTCGCTACGAGGCCTTGTCTTTGACTCTATCTATGACGAATATCGCGGAGTGATTCTCTATGTTCGAATCGTCGATGGCGAGCTCAAACGCAGCGCCAGCGTGACATTACTCAATACTCAGCAAAAGGCCTTGGCACTTGAAGTTGGTTACTTCGCGCCGGGCAAAACACCACTCCCTGCTTTGCAAGCCGGTCAGATCGGCTACTTGGTGACTAATTTGAAATCAATCGCCGATGGTCAGGTGGGAGACACCGTGACATTGTCGGCAGATCCGGTGGGCGAGCCATTGCCCGGATACAAAAAGGTAAAACCTTTTGTCTATGCTGGTTTTTTCCCGACTTCTTCGGAGGATTATCCGGCACTACGAGATGCATTGATCAAGCTCAAGCTCAACGATGCAGCCTTACAATATACGCCAGAGAGTTCGTCGGTATTGGGCTTTGGTTTTCGGTTAGGTTTTTTAGGACTACTACACTTAGAAATTATCAAAGAACGCTTGGAGCGCGAATTTGACCTAAGCTTAGTTGTGACAAACCCGTCGGTGGACTATAAAGTGACGAACACGCGCGATGAAACTGTGACCGTACATAGCGCAGGTCAGTTGCCAGACCCCGCCACAATTGCAGACATTGCTGAGCCATGGATTCACGGTGAGATTGTTGTACCGAGTCAATATCTCGGTGGCATTATTCAGCTTATCAATAATAGCCGAGGCCACCAGACCAACCTCAGCTATCTCGAGAGCGAGGTCGCGCTGATAAGCTTTGACGCGCCACTAGCAAATATCTTGACCGACTTCTACGACTCACTCAAAAGCTCGACTGCTGGCTATGGTTCGCTGAATTATGAAATTGCCGACTATCGTATAGAACGACTCGTGCGCCTCGACTTTTTGGTTGGCGGCGAGCGGATTGATAGTTTGAGTTTGATTGTGCACCGACTGGAGTCCGAGCGAGTAGGCCGAGTGGTAGTGGAGAAGCTCAAGGATGTTATCCCCCGTCAACAGTTTGAAGTTAGCTTACAAGCCGCAATTGGCGCCAAAATAATTGCTCGTGAAGATATCAAGGCGCTCGGTAAAAATGTCACCGCCAAGCTCTATGGTGGAGATGTGACACGGAAAAACAAGCTGCTTGATAAGCAGAAAAAGGGCAAGGCTCGTATGAAGAAGATCGGCAAGGTTGAAATTCCTCCCGAAGCCTTTATGGTGCTTGTCAAAAAAGATTAGCAATATTCAATAATGCTCGTGCTTGCAGATTAACCGTTTTCAGTTTAAGCTGTTGCGAAGGAATTTTTATGAGACTGAAACTACTAGCTTTTGCTTTAATTGTCGGAGGGTATTATTTACTTGTACATAGCACGGCGACTATGGCAATGGATCAATTTGATAAAACAGCGACGTTCTATCAACGCACCATACCAAGGATTGGTCAACAGGTAGAAGCTGGTAGCGATATTTCACTACCTCAGCAGCCGATCCAATAATCAATCTGTCAAATTACCCTCAAAGTGGTACAATATTGATAAGTAATGGAGGGTATCCATGGCGGATAACCGCTACACACCATCACCACTCATAGTACCAACCTCATCTAGCCGTCGTAAACCTGGCAAAGGCAAACGTCCTATGGGATGGTACATTGCTCTGGCTGGCTTTGCTGCCGTCATTATTATATTAATCGTAGCTTTGGCTTGGCCAAAATCCAAAACTCCCCCTAAAACGAGCCAAACTTCATCCAGCAAAAGCCAATCAAGTAAATCGAGCTCATCTTCGAAATCCTCGAGCTCGACTGATTCGGATAAATCTAGCACTTCAAGCAAGGCTGATACTAAGACAACCCCAAGCTCAAGCGCTGCTCCAACCCCAGCTACAACTGCAGAGGATGCTGCTGCAATTGGTGCAACTATCAAGGCAACCTACGACCCGCTCTTTGGTGCAGCGTCTGCAAATAGTAAGACGAGCTGTAACCTCAATCCGCTCTCAGGCTACTCTTACAATATAACCTCTCAGCAAACGGGGGCGGCGACAGCAACGGTTACCCTGCGATCGGGTGATGCAGTAGTGAATGCGACAGTCGGCCTTACTAAAGCCGGCGATAAATGGTCGGTTGGCACCGTTGCTTGCAGCTAATACTTAGCTCGTAGTACTTCCTTGCCACTGCCAGTGCCAGGGCTCAAAAATAACCCCAAACTCATTATTCTCAGGGTATGAAAGGCGAAAGCCAAATGTGGTGGCATTTTTAATGAGCCAGTCATACTCTTTGGTTTTAGCGAAATCCTGAGGATTCTCGCTATCAGGAAGTCCGTCTTGATTGATGACGTCAGCTGCGGGGCATGTGGCGCTACCATGCTGACTGTAGCCAGGAAGTGCGACTCGCTTACCGACGGCTTGGAGATCAAAGTCGTTATTCTCTAATATTGAAAAAAAGACTATAACTTGATAGGCGGGTGAGCGGTAGCCGGAGTTTATCATAAGCGTACTGCCGATCTCTTTGCTGATCGCTTTTTGCAGCTTTTGAAACTCCACCCAAGCCGTTGCGGGATAATACTTGGTGGACATGGTATGGAGCTCACCATTTCTGGTATAGCTCTGCCCATTAATAGCTACTAAATCTTTTGGTACCTCTTCGATACCAAGATACGGCCCCAGAAAGCCCAAGGTGTGAGGATCAATCTTCACGAATTGTTTACAAAAAGTTACTTCCTCCGGGCTTAGAAGCGCATAGAATTGTTCAAATGTTAACGTAGGGAGGTCTTGACTACTGCTAGATTCCCGATAATTAGTGATCTTTTTTAGGACTGACTGAATAATTTGCTGATCGAGCTTCATCCACCAATCATAGCAAAAAGTTGCTCATAACTATAATTTGTATTATAATAACGCTAATGCTTAACACTAGAAAACCTCGTGGCTTCAGTGCCATAGAAGCTGTATTAGTTGTTATCTTAGTTATATTACTTGTTTTTATAGGTTGGTATGTCTGGCATTCACGGCAGACAAAGCAAGCAGCTGTGCGGCAATCAGCTACACCCTCATCAAGTACTAAGCCAGCTATCAAGCCTGCTACCACGGTGCCGATTGACAGTCCATACTTTACTCTCACACTTCCAGGTGGTTGGGCTAAGACTACTCAAGTATTTCCAGGCCACGCTAGTAGTGAGTATCGATACTATAATTCGAATACTGGAGATTACTTTGAAGTGCTGATAGATCCGGGTTCGGATTATAGTGCAGATGCAACCTGGGTATACGATGTTAGGTCAGATGGTGTATCGCTAGTATCAGTAAGTGAAGGTAAGCAATGCGTAAAAAAAGGCGTGGAAGATGCTGATGCCTTTTGTTCTAGCGGAGACAATAAACTAGATCTTGGAATCTTAATTAGTAGTTTTGATGGATCAGCAGAAATAAAAGGACATAATTATTTCTTCTTTGCGGGTAACACGAAGACTGAGACACCAAATCTTGAAGTCTATCGTCAAATCCTGGCTTCCTTCCGAGCGAAATAAGTGTTCAAAAAAACTTAGCAGTCTTGACATACGAGTGCTAAAAACGCTATTATAGAGCTAGCACTAAGGCATGCTAAGTGCTAAAATCATATATATGACAGACAGACAGAAAAACATACTGATCGCGATCGTGCGGATGTATGCTGAGACCGCCGAACCAGTTGGATCCCGGTCGCTAGCCAGGGAATTCGAGTGCAGTCCAGCTACTGTACGAGCCGAGATGGCCGAGCTAGAGCGTGCCGAGCTGATATATCAGCCTCACATCTCAGCAGGTCGCGTCCCGACCGATAAGGGGTACCGTTTCTACGTAAATTCACTAGGAGTGGGAGCTGGAGCAGGTGTGCAGCCGCGCCAGCGAACCATTGCTACTATGCAGAAACGGGTAAGCTCATTCAAAGACCAAGCTGACAGTGCTATCAAAATGGCAGCTGAAACACTGAGCGATCTAACTGGAAACATGGCTTTTGCCACACTATCTGATGCCGTGTATTTTCATGGGATGAGCCAGCTCTTTTCGCAGCCTGAATTTGCTGATGCGATTCGAGTTAGTGTGGCAGCCCGATTTCTCGACTCGATGCAGAGTTGGCTGTTGGAAAGCTCATTTGACGATCCAATGCAGGTATTTATTGGGGCAGAAAGCCCAATCGTCAAAAGTAGTGGCTTGACTACCATAATTTCGCGATTTAATTCACCTTGGGGTGAATATAGCTATATTGGTATTGTTGGACCGACCCGTCAGAGTTACGGCAAAGTCATTGGCTTGGTTGAAATGACAGGAAGTAA
>JBBSBN010000025.1:0-8308 GCA_038251205.1 Candidatus Saccharimonadia bacterium
CATCAACCGAAACAGTAGCTTCGGTTCGTCATGGGGTGTTAACCGTAACCGACCAAACTTCACCTTCACCACTGTCTATGAGTCTGATGGTACAACCCTAGCTTCCAATCAACATAAGGCAACACCTGGGCAGATAGTTAAATTTGGTTTTAGCTTTAATGCGCCTAGCAATATTACATCCGGAACCTATCGCGAATTCTTACGACCCGTTTTGGAGGGGAGTGGTGATGGTGCCTTTGCTGACCCCGGTACTTACCTGGATATCACGGTTCCTTAAGACCCGCTGCTAGACTGTAGATAAAACCCAAACTCGTTTACTCAAACCTGTTAGTTTGGTAGAATGGGCAATATGACTCAATCAGATTTTTGGAAAGATCGTCGCGTACTTGTCACTGGCGGCCACGGCTTTCTCGGCAACTATGTTGTCGAGAATTTAAAGCAAAGGGGCGCCACTGTTATCGCTCCGACACATAAGCAGTACGATTTGGTGTATGGTGATCAAATTCGCCAAATGTATGAAGACAACCCAACTGATATGGTGATCCATTTGGCGGCTAGGGTGGGGGGCATTGGAGCAAATAGAGAGCATCCCGGATCATTTTTCTATGATAATTTAATGATGGGTGTACAACTCATGCATGAAGCTTATATACGCGAAGTGCCTAAATTTGTAGCGCTTGGAACAGTTTGTGCATATCCGAAATACACACCTGTGCCATTTAAGGAAGATGATCTTTGGAATGGCTACCCTGAAGAAACCAATGCGCCGTATGGGCTTGCCAAAAAAATGATGCTGGTGCAATCTCAAACCTATCGTGAGCAATATGACTATAATTCTATTTTCTTACTTCCGGTAAATCTCTATGGCCCACGCGATAACTTTGACCCAACGACCTCCCATGTTATCCCGGCTTTAATTAAAAAATGTGTCGATGCAGTTGAGAATAATGATGAAGAGATTGTAGTGTGGGGTGATGGCTCGGCTACACGCGAATTTCTCTATGCTCAAGATGCAGCTGAAGGCATCCTGCTGGCGGCCGAAAAGTATGACAAAAGTGATCCAGTAAATCTAGGCTCCGCCTTCGAATCCTCTATCAAAGATACCGTTGCGGCAATTGCTAAAGAAACAGGGTTTAAAGGTAAGATTACTTGGGACATCTCAAAGCCAAACGGCCAACCTCGTCGCAAGCTCGATACCTCACGAGCAGAAAAAGAATTTGGATTTAAATCAAGTACTCCCTTTGAACAAGGCTTAAAGGAAACAATTGACTGGTATAAACAGACCAAGGGTAAAAAAGACTAAACATGCAAACAGAAGTCATTATCAAGCCGCGCAAGCGCTTGGCCATCAATTGGGCTGAATTATTTGAGTATCGAGAACTTTTCTTCTATTTCGCGTGGCGAAATGTAAAGGTTCGCTATAAGCAAACTGCTATCGGGATCAGCTGGGCAGTACTGCAGCCGCTTATTACCATGATTGTCTTCACCCTGTTCTTTAATAAGGCAGTTGGCGTTCAATCCGGATCGCAAGACGTACCATATGCAATTTTTTCCTATGTTGGATTACTATTTTGGAATTATTTCTCGCAAGCCCTAACCCAAGCCGGTAATAGCCTCGTAGACAACCAGGCTATTATCACCAAGATATATTTTCCTCGTATCATTCCGCCGCTTTCCTCTACCATTGTGTCATTGATTGATTTTGGGTTTGCTTCAATCGTATTTATTGGACTGCTTTTCTATTACAACTTTGTGCCAAGCATGCTCGGTCTTATTTTGGTAATCCCTGCTATTATCATGACATTTATTGCCGCCTCCGGTCCTGGTCTTTTTCTGGCTGCCCTCAACGTCAAATACCGTGACGTCAAGCAAGTCCTGCCTTTTATCGTGCAGACTGGCTTGTTTTTGACACCAGTAATTTACCCGGTCAGCCAAGTACCCCAGCAATATCAGTGGATTTTGTATCTCAACCCAATGACGGGCGTTATTAATGCGATGCGTTCAAGCTTTCTGGGTACAGCGCCAATTAACTGGCCGCTGACAGCGCTCTCGGCGACGGTTGCGATTGTCACTTTCGTTGGCGGACTGTATTACTTTAAGGGTCGTGAGAAGGAATTTGCGGATATCATATGAGTAAATCTATTATCGAAGTAAAAGGACTATCAAAAGTCTACAATATCGGTCACGAACAATTGGTGGCTCCAGGAACCATGACCTTTCGGGATACTTTGGTTCGAATCATTCACAAGCCAGTCGAGCTGCTCACCGGCCATAAGCTCCAAAAAGAGAAGTTCTGGGCACTCAAAGACGTTAGCTTCAATGTCGAAGCCGGCGAAGTGATTGGTATTATTGGCCGCAATGGCTCAGGTAAATCAACCATGCTCAAGGTTCTGTCGCGTATCGTCGAGCCGACAAATGGCAAAGCTATATTACGTGGCCGCACCGCAAGCCTACTCGAAGTTGGTACGGGTTTTCACCCAGAGCTGACCGGACGCGAGAACGTTTTCTTCAATGGGGCAATCCTTGGTATGAGTCGCAAGGAAATTAAGTCGAAATTTGATGAGATCGTAGCCTTCTCTGAAATAGAACAGTTTCTTGATACGCCGGTGAAATTCTATTCCTCTGGGATGTATGTGCGTCTTGCTTTTGCGGTAGCCGCTCATCTTGATCCCGATATTTTGATCGTTGATGAAGTATTGGCTGTTGGGGATGCAGCCTTTCAGGAGAAGTGTCTGGGCAAGATGAAAGACGTAGCCAGCCATGGCCGCACCGTGCTCTTCGTGAGCCATAATATGCAGTCTGTCAAAGCGCTCTGCACCAAAGCTATTTGGATGGAAAAAGGTCGAATTAGAGAAATGGGTGATCTTGAGACGGTTGCAGACAAATATTCCACATCCTCACTAGAGAGCAATATAGATCTAGCAAAGAGAAAGCGTGCCACTGCTGTGACCGGCGAAGCTATGATCACTAATATTACGGTGACAAGTGCCAACCAAAAAAATAATTTGATTGATTCCAAGAAACCACTTCATATAGAGTTTGAGATTAATGCCAAGAAGGATGTAAAAAATGTGATCTTGCATTGTGTGATAACAGCCGGGACTGCGATGGGCGCTCACATGCTAAGCCTGCTATCGGAATATACCAATAGCACTTTCGATCTCATAAAAGGTAAGAACACTATTACCTGTATTACAGCACCGACGAACTTAGCCGGAGGCGTGTATGCAATTAGCTGCGGCATGTTGCATCCAGGCAAAGAAATGATGGGGCATATTGATGAAGTATATGACGCCGCCACATTTGCAGTTAGTGATTATAAACTCGAAGACACTGATTCGTATATCAACCAAAGAGACGCCGCTTTTTATGTGGAGCACAAATGGCAACAAAAACAGTAGAAAAGCCGAAGACTTTTACTCATAAGCTCAAAGTCCAATATACGCCGTATTTTGCTGGTGTTGATCCGCTCAAATATGACAAGTATGTTATTTGGGGATTGCGTAGTAGCAAAACTGACACCTTTCGCTATATTATGAACCATTACTATGAGACGCTGAGGGATATTGGGCTCAATGTAGTTTGGGTTGATGACGAATCAGAAAATGCTCATGTCATCACCGCTAACTCATTGGTAATTTGCCCCAATATGGCCGCCAAGCATTTGCCGATTGTAGCTGGCGCAAGCTATTGTTTGCACAATTTTCACACAGTCAAAAAAGACTATCATACGCTGATTGATTCTACACTTAATATCCGCTTGCAGGTTTACACCGATGAGGCGAAAACTGCTAGTCAGAAGTGGAATGACGTTACTTACTTTGATACCAAGACGCGCACACTCTATCAGCCATGGGGAACCAATCTATTGCCTGATCAGTTTCTAGAGCCAACATTTTCGAAATTTCCTATACTATTTTGGGTTGGAAGTATTTGGAATGATGAGCAGAATCAAGGAAACTTAGAGGAGATTTCGGAGCTCAGACGGATACTACGAAAACGTAGAATAATTTTCAAACAACTCAAGAATGTCTCAAACGAAACTAATATTCGGGCAGTTCGCCGCTCTCGTATCGCCCCAGCTATTGGAGGTGGAATTCAAGTCAGAGTGAATCTTTGCCCATGCCGGATGTTCAAAAACATTTCCTATGGCCAGCTCGGCATATCCAATATCGGAAAGTTTGCTGAAGTCTTGGGTGATACCGCGGTGTATGGAGATTCTATGGAAGCTACGATAGACAAGGCCCTAAGCCTGAGTCCCGAAGAGTACAAAAAAATTACTGCAGCTCAGCAAAAGATTATTGCTACTGATCATACCTATGTCTCGAAGATTGCTAAGATACTCCGAGCTTTCAAAGAGATGAGCAAATAAATTTATATGGCTGCTAGAGCTCAACGGCCAAAAGGTGTGGATCTTTCATCATTTGAGGAAAGTATTTATTCTCAAAACGGTGAAGATGGAATAATTCGAGAGATATTTAAGAGAATTGGGACAGACAGCAAATATGCCGTAGAATTTGGCGTCGAAGATGGCAGTGAGTGTAATACCCGACTGCTTAAGGAAAAGCACTGGAATGTCCTGCAGATGGATGGGGGTGAGGATAATCCAGCATCCATCAAGAAAGAATTTATAACTGCTGAGAACATCAATGACCTCTTTAAGAAATACAAAGTCCCCGAAGATCTCGATCTGCTATCGATCGATATTGATTTCAATGACTTCTATGTCTGGCGAGCTATTGATAGTAAGTATCGCCCCAGGTTAATAGTCGCTGAATACAATGCCTCAGTACCTCCAAGTCTGGCCAAGACAGTCCAGTATGACCGAAAAGGCATGTGGGACGGCAGCTCTGATTATTTTGGGGCTAGTCTCTTGGCGCAATATAGACTCGGTAAACAAAAAGGCTATAGCTTGGTATATTGTGACAAACGCGGCGTGAATGCCTTTTTTGTTAGGAACGACCTGCTTAGTGATAGCCTGCCAGCCAAAACACCGCAACAAGTATATTGTAGCGTGGGCTATAGCAAGCATGTACGTTCGGAAAGAAAGTTGATCGATGTGACAGAAGATATGTACACCACAAAGCGGAAGAGCTTACTGCATATTGCTATGTTCAACTTCTACCTCAGAGCTGAATCAAGGCTTCTTTCCCTGAAAAGAGCCGCCCAGCGAATGCTTGATGCACCCGCGTGGTATATCAAAGGTGCCTATGTATTATCGGCTCGTCGCTTCGGATCCTATTATTACCTCCGACTCAAAAGAAAACTACGCCTAGATCGATCCTTCTATCCCCCTGGGCCAAGCTCCATTCCAATCGACATATTCATTCCAACTATTGAGAAAGACGCTCAAATGCTCGCGCTCGCGATCAAAAGTGCCAAGAAAAACATCAAGCATCCAATAAAGAATATATACATTGTCGCGCCACCAGCAAGTTTGAAGCTAAAAGCCATTGCTAAGAAAAATGACTGCAAATTTGTCGATGAAACCTCGATCCTTGGATTTAAGAAAGACAAAATAAACTATCAAGTAGGAGCGTTAAACCGCGACGGCTGGATTTACAAAATGCTTATAAACTTATCGGCAGACAAGGTCTGTGAAAGCCGCTATATCCTTATTCTGGATGCTGACACTTGCTTCATAGCCCCACAGATATTTCTGTATAGAAATCGACCAATGTTTAACCTCTCAAATGAATACCACCAACCATATTTCGACGCTACAGAACGCTTGCTCGGTATACACCATAAGCTATCGCGTTCATTTATTACGCACTATATGCTATTTGATGCTGACACACTAAAAAACTTACGCGCAGCTATTGAGAAAAAATGGCATAAGCCCTGGCATCAAGCAATTA
The DNA here is from genome assembly GCA_038251205.1 of Candidatus Saccharimonadia bacterium. Taxonomy (GTDB): domain Bacteria; phylum Patescibacteriota; class Saccharimonadia; order CAILAD01; family JBBSBN01; genus JBBSBN01. The sequence continues at coordinate 5,862 of JBBSBN010000025.1, forward strand.
TTGATACTATTGATAAGTCAGAACGCTCCGGCTTTGCTGATTATGAAATCTATGGCGATTTTTATTTGACTCAAAACAAACCAAGGCCACTACTCAATTATTGGAGTAATGAAAGCCTAACCCTCGACTCGTTTCATGATCTCGACAAAGTTATTAGCCGTCTGGGTAATGGTTTTCGTTCTGTCTCACTACACAATTACCAGGACACACTTCACGATAAGTAGGACAACCCATGGGGTTAGCCAGCCGTGTATAATAGAGCTAATAGCTACCAATATATTTAAGTAGAAGGGACAAAAGATGATTGTGGTAATCCTTCAAGGTGGTCTTGGAAACCAAATGTTTCAGTACGCCGCCGGCCGACAACTCGCCAAACTGCGCAATACCAAGCTTATGCTCGACTTGTCATGGTACGAAAAAGCCAAGCAAGATGATGGGGTGGGCAAACGCGTCTATGAGCTCGCCCCAATGGCTATTGAAGAGAACATATATAAGCTAACCCTGGCAAACCGTGCAATATTTAAGGCTACTCGCCGGACCCCATACAATGACGAGTCACAGCCATATATATTTCACAAAGAAGTTCTCAAATTGCCCAAAAACAGCCGCTTGTTTGGGTATTTCCAAAACGGACGATATTTCAAAGACATCCGTGAATTGCTGCTCAAAGAATTTACGCTCAAGAAGCCAGCCACCGGCAAGAACAAAGAGCTTCTGGCGGCGATTACCAAAAACGACAATACTGTCTCTGCTCACATTCGCCGAGGGGATTATGCAACCAGCGCAGTACATGGTACCTTCCATGGTCTCAAAGGCCCCGAATACTATAAGAAGGCTGCTGAGCTGATCAAGAAGACTGTCGCCAAGCCTACATTCTATGTATTCTCAGATGATCCCGAGTGGTGCAAGAAAAACATCAAGCTTGGTGGCCCCACTACCTACGTCGATCACAACAAATATGGGGGCGAAGATATGCGCCTGATGCGCGCCTGCCGACATAATATTGTGGCCAATAGCTCATTTAGCTGGTGGGGAGCTTGGCTCAATGAGAATCCTGACAAAGTTATCATTGCACCTAAGCAATGGATCAATGACACCAAAGTTGATAGTAGCGATACGGTACCCAAGGACTGGCTCCGGCTATAAGCTCTATGACAAAAACCCCCTTGGTTAGTGTGGTGATGCCGGCCTACAACGCCGAGCGTTATATCACCGAGTCCATCGATTCAGTACTAGCTCAAACATATGCCAACTGGGAACTTATTATCGTAAATGACGGATCAACTGACAAGACAGCAAGTATGGTTGATCAATTTGTTAAACAACACAAAAACATCCATCATTTTATGACCACCAATCATGGACCGGGACCAGCTCGCAACTTTGGTATCAAAAAAGCTGCTGGAGCACTCATAGCTTTTCTAGATGCCGATGACTTATGGCTGCCACATAAACTTACGTGTCAAATGGACAAGCTAACAGATGGTAAGTATGACATGGTTTTTACGAGCGGCAGCTTTATTGATGGTACTTCAGCTGATCAATTTGTCTCGGCAGTAGGTAGTTTCGATGGCCCGACCATGCTGAGCTTACTATATAAACACAATCGAATCCCAACTCTATCGGTGGTGGCGGCTAGAGTTGCTCTAGAGAAAGCTGGCTTGTTTCGCCCTAGCGGTTTACTATCTCGTAAATGTGAAGATTACGATCTGTGGCTGCGCATGGCTGCTGCTGACTGCACATTTTACGGCTTAGAGGAAAAGCTCGTGCAATACAGACTGCATACTGGTGGGGCGAGTAGTGAGGGACTGCTCATGATCAAAGCAGAGCAAGCTGCTATCACCCCTTATAATGCTCAAATGAATACAAGCGTTCCAGGTATGTTCCGCAAGCGCATGGCGGAGCTCGATAATCGCCTCGCTGCTCAGAGCGCCCATGATGGCAAGCTGAGCGAAGCTGCAAACTATCTCAAAAAACTCAATGGCAATGAAGCTGGCTGGAGTGTTGGTATTAAAACTATTGCGCTCAAGCTGACTGGCCGTAAATACTCTGGTGTTTATCACCGCTGGTTGCATCGGCTTCCTTGAGCTGCATTGCTTCTATCTGGTATCATCAAGCTTAGATGAAAAATCAAAAGCCCAAAATTACCGTGGCCATTCCAACCTATGGTCGAGATCAAGTTTTAGTTGATACAATTGTGGATGTTTTGGCTCAAGATTTTGATGGCTTCGAGCTATTGGTGGTGGATCAGACTGCAAAGCATGAGCCAGCGACTGAACAATATTTGCGAGAACTCAAGGATCCTCGATTTCGGTATTATCTTGTTGGGCCGCCCTCGCTTCCAGCTGCCCGCAATTTTGCCATCGCAAAAGCTAGCTCGGATATCATCATATTTATCGATGATGATGTAATCCTGAAACCAAAGTTTATTCAGAATCATTATGAAG
>JBBSBN010000026.1:0-8006 GCA_038251205.1 Candidatus Saccharimonadia bacterium
ACTGATAGTAACGGAAAGTTCACCGACAAACTTCCAAAAGGTGATATTTATTGCATGAGAGTGGTGAGCCTACCTGGCTCCACCAAGCTTAATACCCTTGTAGCAATCAATACCCGACCAGCTTTTAAAGGCTGGCCAAGCTATGAGTGGCAAACAGCCGGCTTAAATTGCTATAAAGTGTCACGGTATTGCATTGGTAGTAGAATCCGCCCAAATTCTGATGTAAAAGCTTGGGATGTGGCGAATGATCAAGAGCTAGATTTCACAGCCCGTGCAAATGACGTTACGCTTCCTCCGCCACCGCCGCCACCACCTGGGCCCCCCAATAGAAGTCGCTTAGGAGTGGACTTAAATGCACTCCCGGCCGGTATTTCACTTGAGGCCGCCTACTCAAAAGTGGCGCAAATTGGCTTTGGCTGGGTGAGGTCCGGGCCTTCCTTTGCGACCTATGATAATGTAGCAATTTTTGACGCTGATCTTGATCAAGCCAAACGAACTGGAATAAAAGAAATGGTCGTACTAACCTACGCCTATGGTAATTTGAGTCCCTGTGGCAATGGTCATTGCGCACCTAAAGATCCAGAGGCTTGGGCTCAATATGCTGGTCGTCTGGTTGCTCACTGGAAGGACAAATACCCAGGAGTAGTGGGTGGGATTGAAATATGGAATGAACCTAATAATGCTGAGTTTTGGACTCCCGTCAGCCCCCCTGCATATACTGATTTATTAAAGAAAAGCTATACCGCTATAAAAGCTGCTCAATCAAACATGCCCGTGATATTAGGCGGACCGGCGCCAATTGGAGGCAATCTTGCCGCCAGTGCTACGAATAATGTCACAAACCCCGCTACCTTTATTCAGGGTATATATGCAGCTGGCGGGAAAAATTACTTTGATGCGGTCGGCAACCATCCATACGACACTTTTAATCTCAGTCCCAATGGCTGGCAGAGTGGTTTACGCAATACTTTCTGGATCCGGCAAGTAATGAATGCCAATGGTGATCAAGCCAAACAAATTTGGGCCACCGAAGCAGGAGTTGATTCATGCTGGAAATATCCGTCATCAAAATCTTCGAGTATGTCAGAGGCACAGCGAGCTTGGGTGCTCACAACTCAAATAAATGATTTCTGGTACGGTATCCACGATCAGACCGATGGGCATACTACCGGATCAGCAGCCCGCTCTGACTGGAATGCTGGACCATACTTTGCCTACAAGCTCTATAAATCTACTCAAAGCAGTATCACCGATGGTAGTGGAGTTGGGCTTGGTCTGATCTACAATACCAAGAACTTTATGAAAAATAATGGCGTCGATAGCAACGCTGATCCGCTTTGTGCTAACCCACCTTCAGATTTTTATGAGCCTATCGTAGTGCAGGCCATTACCAATATTGCTAACCATGCTCAATAGCAAGCATTGCATCTGATTTGTTAATCAACTACCATAAGCAGTAAGCATTACATTATGGCAGCAAATCAAAAAACAAAGCTAACCCGTCAACCTCACTTTTCAGTGATGGTTGCTTTGGTGTTCGCTGTAGCTATTACCAGCTATATCGGCTATCGATATGTAGCGAGCCATGCTGCCTCACCAACCGGCGGAGTAGTTATCGATCAAAACAATGCCCCGGTGGCTGGAGTAAGGATAAACGACTGTAATGGTAACAGTGTATTAACGAACGGCAACGGTCGTTACGAATTTAATTTTCCCCTCAATACCAAATATTGTACTCAAATTACTGGGGTTCCAGCAGGTTATACCAATAACCCGGTAGGGTTTCGGAATCGCCCCGAGCATGCCAATGATTCAAAATACGCTAATCAAATTTTTGGCTATAATTGTTACCACAACTACACTGCGTGTGGCGACGGTTCTGGTGTTCATCCTGGTGGGCAAGATTGCGGACAAGGTACAGCCCTACCGACAACTTGCGTAACATTAGTCTGGGACCTGGCTGCTGAGGGCACCTTGGACTTTAGAATAACAAAATTACCCACTGGCGGAGGCGGGAACCCTCCAGGGGGTGGTGGCGGTAATCCCGGCGGCGGTAATCCCGGTGGCGGTAATCCCGGCGGCGGGAAAAGCTCAAGCGGCGGTACGAAGAGTGGAAGTAGTTCATCCCCCAGCGGCAGTACTACCCCGTCTGGTGGAGCAGCCGTCTCGGCTCCAAGTAACTTTACCGCAAATGCTAATGCAGTTGGTGTGATCCTGAGCTGGTCGCTCTCCTCTGGAGGCAGCGGAGAAATCACTTATTTGATTGACCGCTCGACCGATCAGCAAGATTGGACACCAGTGACCAGTAATATATCTGGCGCGACCTATGTCGATTCAGAAGCTGGCTTCTCAACTCAATATTATTACCGTATACAAGCAGCGGATACTTCGGGAAATGCCTCAGACTATGCGGCAGCTCAAGTTATGACCGGAAATTTCTCACCAAACGCTGGTGGTGACAATGTATCGCTGACTAGTGATGACGGCGTAGTTACCGCGGCCATTCCGGCCTCAGCCCTCAACGGTGATGCTGCTTGTGCAGTCGTAGAGCAGGGTGTTAACGATCAGCCGGCAAATAGCAGCACTGCATCCAAAACACCAATTGTAGTTGGCCCATACCAGCTCATTTGTCGTGACGCCGAAGGTAATGTGCTTGATAGCCTGAAAGGTACTGTAGCTATTGAAGCCAAGATCTCGGCGACACTCATCGGCAAGTATAAAGGATTTTCGGGGGTGGTCTCTGATCAAGATACAGCAGCCTGGAAGGCAGCTGACGCATCAAAATATGATAGTAAAGCCAAGATCGTGAAATTTAATATCAATGGCATAGAAACCTTTGCGATCACTGCCAAGAAGAAAGCGAACGTCAGCTTATACATCAAGGTTGGATTAGCAATACTGATCGTTGGCGGGTTGGTCTTCGTATTCATCAAACGCAAAGACCAAATAATCGAATGGTTCTACCGGCGTTAGATTTACTTCTCCCTAGGAGAAACGAATAAGCAACACCAGAGCAAGAGCAAAAACGGCTACTTGCCAGACATCTGTCCACTGGAGTGCCCTAGCTCCGCTCGGCAGGTGGCGCTTGGCGGTACGAGTATGCCAATGCAATATCTTGAAGTGCCAATGACGATGAAGCTTAGTCCAGTGATTGGTAGGAATAATTTTGCGATCAACTAATCCTTCAAAAATATCAGGTAGTTGAGCTCCTAAAACGGCAGCAAAGATAATCCAGAACTCAAATCCAAAGCCAAATTTCTGCAAAATAATTAATGTGAAAAGTAATCCTATCGCTGCAAAATCAAGTGCCAGAAAAAACCAAGCTTGCTTGGTGGGATGTTTGGCAGCAAAGTCATAATGACCATGTGGAATAAAGTCACCTAAATAGTGCACCAGCACACCAAGCAATACCGCTATGAGCAAAAGAAACCCCACCGGAATTACTGATGGAGAGCTTTGCTCTATAGTAATTAAACCAAGACCTACGAGAACTCCACTGCTGGTGTGGCCAAAGGCTAGCATAAGTAATCAGCCGCGAACGCGAAGCTTTAGGCGGCTACTAGTTCGCTAAGCTTGGGCTTGTTAAAGCCGACTATCACCTCACCCCGAAAATCGATGACCGGAACACCCATTTGTCCGGATTTCTTGATCATTTCTTCAGCAGCGTTTGAGTCCCCTGCGACATTTATCTCACGATATTCAACGCTGTTTTGCTGAAAGAATTCTTTGACCGCACCACAAAAATGACAAGTTGGAGTGGTATAGAGAATTACATCATTGCTAGACAGTTTGTGATCAGTTTGACTCATAATTTGTACCTTTTTCTATTGATTACGCTATACAAAGTATAGCACTAGTTTGGCTTTTTGGCTAGATATTGACTTGCACAGATGGCAGCTTTTGCTCCCTCACCGGCTGCAATAACGATCTGTTTCTCACTTACGGTTGTTATATCACCAGCAGCAAAAATTCCTGGAACAGTGCTCATGTTATTTTTATCGATTACGATTTCACCACCCTCATCAAGCTCTAATGTACCTTTTAGATAGTCTGTGGCAGGGATCGAACCAACTTCTATAAATACCCCTTCTACCGGGAGATCCTTATCTATACCACTTTGCTTATCGTGAAATGTTACTGCCGTAACCTTTTCACCACCCTTAATAGCCTTGGTTTCGGCATTATTAATAATGCGTATGTTTGCTGCCTGCTGAACTTTTTCCACCATGATCGGATCAGCCGTCAATTCTGGTGTAATACTCACGATAAAGACTTGCTTGACTGAGTTTGCCACATTAAGAGCTGAGTCGAGTGCTGCATTACCGCCACCGATAACTGCTACGTCTTTACCGGCAAAAAGTGGACCATCGCACCAAGCGCAATACGTCACACCTTTATTGAGATACTCCGCTTCACCAGCTACACCAAGCTTACGAGGTAGTTTACCACCAGCAATTATTACCGCTTTACCGCTATACTGCTTGCCGTCACCTGTTACTACCGAGAAAGTAGCTCCTGTCGGTTCGATCTTGGTCACACCGCTGGTTGTAAGCTGCAAATTAACTTCATCTTTAAACACCTCAAGATGGTGCTCAAATTTCTCAACCAGATCAGCTCCTCTCATCATCGTAAATCCAGGGTAGTTTTCAACATCACTACTCCACGCGGTTTGGCCGCCGATATCACGTGTCAAAAGCAAGGTTTTAAGTCATTTGCGAGCTGCATAGATCCCAGCGGTCATACCGGCGGGGCCGGCGCCCACAATTATAAGGTCGAATGTGTTTTGGTCCATTTTTTACTCCTTGTGCATTACTTTAGGATGATAATCGTCTGGTACTTTTGTTAGCCAGTGCTTAATCTGAGCTTCAGATAGGAGCCCTTCTTGTGCGCCCACTTGCTGCACCACACTCATTGAGTTGATAGGTGCCCATCGCAGAGCCTCTTCTAGGCTCTTACCAAGAGCAAGTGCAGCCGTTACAGCAGATGCATAGGCGTCTCCAGCACCAGTACGTTCAAGTGGTGGCTTGGGGTCTGGGTAGTTCCGCATCGACCATACCGTTGTACCATCTGATGCATAGCTGCCATCCGGACCATCAGTTACTACGACAGTTTTTGGCCCAAGTGCATGAAAACGTTTCATGAGTGCTGGGATATTTTCAGCTGAGCCACCAGTAATCATAGCTGCCTCTTCGCGGTTACAGAAAACTAATTCAGTCCGGGCATAAATATCTGCTAGCTTCTTGGCGCCAAAGTCTATTTGAAAGCGATCGGGTTGGAAAACTAGCTTGATCTGAGGATTCGCCTTCATAAAGGTTGCCACTTGATGGTGAAATAAAAGCGTATTACTTCCGAGACGACTGAGATAGAGCCAGCTTGGCGTGTCGATTGAGTGTAGAGCAGGTAGCTTCCAGTGGTAGTCCACGAAGTTGATGAGTAGCGTCCGGTCTTGTTTGTACCAGAGAGCATAATGGTAATTAGTAATTTTACCTGGATTGATATGCACAAACTGCGTTTGGACTTTTTTGTCAGCTAGCACTTGAATAATTTCGTGACCAAAATGATCATCACCAACATGAGCCAAGAGTGCACTATGAAGACCGAGCTTTGCAAAGCTAACTGCAGCATTCGCTGCATTACCAACTGCTGGGACTAAAATTGTCTCTTCAAAAGGTATTTTTGCACCATATGGCATGCTCAGCCGCGGCTCATCAGAGTCAGCTCCATCAATAGTTGCAAATTTGTCCGATAGTCGAATAAAGGCGTCTGTTACAACGTCACCGATAGAGAGAATATCAACACGACTTTTCATAGCTTCACCTTTCTAATTTTTAAAGCGCGGAAATCATGAGTCCGCAGAATTCCACTCTTTGAGCCAACGTAACCAACAACAGAAGTTGAATTAGCGGCTGCAAAGCTCATAGCTTCTTCGATACTTTTACCCCGCACAAGGGCAGCCACAAAGCCCGAGGTATACGCATCCCCTGCCCCCGTACGATCCACCACGCGGACTTTCTTGTACAGACCACTTTGGTAGACATCGGTGCCATGAAGGCAATAACTACCTTCACCACCTCGAGTAAGAAGAGCTGTGTGAACGCCGGCTTTATGAAGCGCTCCTACGGTAGCACCGGCTCCCGTGCGGCCCGTCAGCGCTTGAGCCTCGTCAAGGTTCATGTGAACAAGTGAGCAGCGGCGAAGGAGTTTTAATAAAGTACTTCGCTGTTTAATCTCAAGGCTACCCGGGTCAACCGCAATATAAACTTCATTTTTATTTGCCCAATCAATGAGCATCTTTAAGATATCAAGATTCCCGGCTAATGAGGTAACATACAGCCACTGTGTTTTGAGACTATTGAGCGAGAAATCTGTTTTATGATACTCAAAGCTAGCTCCGCGGTGAACCATAACTGTCCGATCACCATTGGCGGGCTTTATGAGCACCGAAAAACCGGTGTGGTGTTTCGTGGTCTTGACGAAATGATTGAGAGATACTTTCTCTTCGCGCAGAACATGGACCACTTCGCGGCCAGCCGAGTCCACTCCAACCTTGGCGATACAGGCAGTTTTCAGCCCTTGGCGCGCAAAAGTAACTGCAGCGTTGGTGGCACCGCCACCCGTGTCATAGACAATGTCCTCGACATCAACCTTGCCGCCATATGGCAAGAGGTTGTAGTAATGCTCCTTCCAGCGCCAAGGCTCAAAGTTCTTACTAATCATAAATATATCTTGGGTGGCAGCACCAATTGTCACGACATGAAATTTCACTGGAGCTTCCTATCAAGAGCTTTGAGAGCTGCGGAATAGATATGTGGTGCACTCAGCTCATATTCATCCCATAACTCAGTAATTTTGCCTGACTGTCCAAACCGATCTCTCACGCCAATTCTTTCTAAATGAGTTGGGTGGCGTTCAGCCAATAGCTCAGCAACTGCACCGCCTAGTCCACCATTTATTTGAGCTTCTTCAACCGTTACGGCTGCTTTGGTTTTGCGGACGCTTGCTAAGATTGTCTCGGCATCAAGCGGCTTTATGGTAGGGCAATTAATAACTTCCGCAGTAATTCCTTTGCGGGCTAAGTCCCTGGCAGCCAATAGTGCTTCATAAAGTAATGGGCCACAAGCAATAATAGTCACATCCTGACCGCCAGAGTAGACATCAGCTCTACCGATCTCAAACGAACTATGCTCAGTGGTGACAACCGGAGTTTTCTCACGGGCTAGTCGCAAATATGCTGGTGTGCCTGAGGCAGCAAGTGCGATGGTAGCTCGTCTGGCTTCATGATGATCAGCTGGCACTACAACTGTCATATTTGGCATGGCGCGCATGAGGGCAATGTCTTCAAGAGCTTGGTGGGTTGCCCCATCTGGCCCAACCGAAACCCCGCCATGACTACCAACTACCTTGACTGGCTGATTATTAAGAGCGATGGTGGTACGAATTTGCTCCCAATTTCGACCCGGCGAGAATGCAGCATAGCTGGTAATAAAGGGGATTTTTCCTGTTGCAGCCATACCCGAAGCTACCGTTGCAAGGTTCTGTTCGGCGACACCGATTTCCACGAAGCGCTCGGGGTAAGCTTCCGCAAACGCTGCCATTTGAGTGGACTCTGTCAGATCAGCGCACAATGCCACGACATCAAGATTTGATTTACCGAGAGCGACAAGCGCCTCGCCGAATCCTTTGCGATTTGGGATGAATTCAATATCACCTTTAAAAAGTTTTGGGTTAAGCTTGGCGTCTTGATTCAACATTATTCGTGCTCAGATCTTATTTTACCCTGCAGTGTACGCAGTTCATGCAGGGCATGATGATAATCCTGCTTGGCCTTGGCGGAGTTTGGGTCATAGGCATGCCAGCGATAATCATTCTCCATGAAATCCACACCTTTTCCAGGAATAGTGTGAGCAAGAATAAGAGTTGGCTGATCAATAATAGCTTTGGCTTGGGTGGTAGCCGCAATGATTTCGTCATAGTTGTGGCCATCGATTTCTATCACATGCCAATTG
>JBBSBN010000027.1:0-8005 GCA_038251205.1 Candidatus Saccharimonadia bacterium
AGAAGACGTGAAGCTACTACAGATCACGACGTAGCTGCCTTCGTAGATGTTGTGCAACGTCGTATCAAGCATGCTGCTGCAAGCCAGATACACTACGGCCTTACATCAGCTGATGTGACCGACACAGCGCTTTGCTATCGCTTGGTCAGGGCGACTGATTTACTGCTCGGTGAGGCAGAAAAGCTTCTGGTCGCTCTGTGCGAACGGGCACGTGAATTTGCAATGATGCCGACCGCGGGTCGCACTCACGGGCAGCATGCCGAGATCATTACCTTTGGCGTGCGATTGGCGAATTGGGCGTTCATGGTTGAACGCGCAATCAAGACACTCGAGCTCGCTCGAGCAGAAATAGCGGTGGGCAAACTCAGTGGTGCCTGCGGGACCTACACCAATATCGATCCAGAGGTGGAGAAGCTTGTTTGTGCTGAGCTCGGGCTTCGTCCGATAGTAGCCACTCAAGTGATTCCGCGCGATCTTCATGCCAACTTGGTGTATGCCTGTACTCGGCTTGGGAATGCCATTGGCGAAATTTCTTTCAACCTGCGCATCATGGCCGCGACTGAGTTTGGAGAGGTCGAAGAGGGCAGGCGGCCGGGTCAAAAAGGCAGCTCAGCCATGCCACACAAGCGTAACCCAATCAAGACAGAACAATTCAGCGGCTTGGCCAGAAATTTCCGTGGCTACCTGAGCACCTCACTTGAGAATGTCGAGCTACTCTTTGAACGCGACATCTCGCATAGCGCACCCGAGCGCATCGTGTTGCCTGATGTCTTCAACCTCATTTACTACATGGTGGTGACTACGGAGAAAGTGTTGCGTCGTTTGGTAGTCAAGCCCGAGCGCATGCAAGCCAACATCGATAGCAGCTTCGGACTGATGTTCACCCAGACGGTGCTGACAGAAATGCTCGATGCTGGCTGGAAGAGAGAGAAGGCTTACAACGTGATTCAGTCTTTGGCGTCTGAAGCGCTTGAGCAGAAGCGACCGTTGCGTGAGCTGCTAACAGAATCGGATAAGGTTGATTTTTCCGATCAAATGCTCGAGCATATGTTTGATCAGGATTTCATGCTTTTGCACGTTGACAGGATTATCGCGCAATTGCCGCGATAATAGGCACGTTCATCGCGGGTTCGTCCTGCGGTGGGCTGTTCCGACGCAAGTCGGGACTCGCCCCAAGGCTTTGAAATATCAAAAGTTTGGGGTGGGAAAAGCCCACGTAAATGGAAGTAGCACATTCACACATAGAGGGAGATAACATGAAGCCAATGGTGGGTGTCATTATGGGCTCGAAGAATGACTGGCCAAAGATGGAGCCAGCTTGCAGCCTGCTCAAAGCACTCAAGATCCCATACGAGAAAAAGGTGGTCTCAGCTCACCGAACACCAAGACTGATGTACAAGTATGCGCGCTCAGCCAAGAAGCGCGGCATACGCGTCATCATTACTGGGGCAGGTGGAGCAGCCGCGCTGCCCGGGATGACTGCGGCTATGACACCCCTGCCAGTGATTGGTGTACCAGTGATGAGTTCCTTCAACAACGGTCTGGACTCACTGCTTTCGATTGCCCAGATGCCAGGCGGAATTCCAGTTGGCACAGTGGGTGCGAACAGCGGCGGCGCACTCAACGCTGCCATGCTTACCGCTCGTATTCTGGCGCTTTTGGATCCGAAACTCGCCAAGCGTCTCGATGTGTATATCACAGCTGAAACACAAGATGTTCTCGACAATCCCAACCCCAAGAAAGCCTATAAGGCGGCTCAAGCCAAGAAGGCGGTGTAGTTATGACTGAAGTAGTTCTTGCGGAAGGTAAAACCAAGATCATCAAGGACGCGGGCGGTACATTTGTCCATGTCGAAAGCAAGGATGACATCACGGCCGGCGATGGCTTGAAGCATGATCTGCTCCAAGGTAAAGCAGTCTGGTCGACCACGACCACGACCAACTGCTTCAAGTTGCTCGAGTCTCACGGAATCGCCACTCACTACCGAGAGCCAGTTGACCCACGCACATTTATGGCTGACTACGTCAAGATGGTCCCGCTTGAGCTGGTGGTACGACGGATCGCCACTGGCTCCTATCTCAAAAGAAATCCGGGTGTAGCGGAAGGAGAGCACCTTCCCGAATTACTCGTCGAGTTTTACGAGAAGGACGACACCTCCAGTCCGCCCGAAGCCGGAGATGACACCATGAACGATCCATTGGTGATTTTCGACTTCGTGAGCAGACGACTTTTGCGCTACAAGCCAAAGCAGCCGATGGAGGTTGGCTTCATCGATGAACGTCCCTTCGGTCAGGTTGCTTGGATAGAGCAGCTAGGCCTGGTACCGGACACAATTGTCCGCCTGCGTAACTTGGCCGCTGATGTCTTTGTAATTCTCGAAGTAGCTTGGGCCGAGCAGAACGTCGACTTGGTCGATCTCAAGATCGAGTGTGGCTTCGATCGAAATGGGAAGCTTTTGGTTGCTGATGTCATCGACAATGACTCATGGCGGGCCTGGCCTGAAGGCAAGAAGACTCTGATGAGAGACAAGCAGCGCTATCGTGATGCGGAGCAAAGCGATGATCCCGTCATCAAAGCCGAGCAATTGCGCTCGTTCAAGGACGATTACGCTTGGGTGGCAGAGGCCACTGGCGCATTCCACCAGGCCAGCTAGCCCGGTCCTTCTCCTTCGTGACAATCCACAAAAAGCCCGCATGATCTCGGAACGCCATCTTTCGCGTTCCGGGGTCCTCTGCGGGTGTTTCATTATTTACCTACCCCCATGGATCCCGTATGATAAATGTAATGCCTGCATTCGCCCAAAATCTCAAATTTATGGTAGAGCGGAAGCTTAAAAAGCGCACCTTTAAGCCCTACACAATTCACCGGAAACTATCGGGTCATGACTTTGAATTCCTGATAGCTGATCCGGTGGGAAAAGAGTGGTATGACACCCCGGTCACTAAGACGTATTCGGAGCTTGATTATGCCAAAGAAAAAGTGCTTGAGCCAGGCGAGACAATTATAGAATTTGGTGCGCACCATGGCTACAAGACATGCTACTTTGCCTACCTTATTGGCAGCAAAGGGAAAATAGTATCGGTCGAGCCAAGCCCATTCAATACTGATGTTATAAAAAAGAATCTCAAGCTGAATCATCTAACGAATGTGAAGGTGATTACAAAAGCTGGTGGTGAGGTTGAAGGGCAAAAAGCTCGATTTTCGTACTCATCAAATTCTTCGATCCAAGACGGCAAAAAACTTGGCACGTTTGAAACCGAAATTACGACTATTGACTCGTATGCTGATCTCAAGCCAACTCTACTCAAGATTGATGTTGAGGGCTATGAGATCGAAGTGCTCAAAGGGGCTCAAAAAGTTCTAAAAACCCGACCCAAAATCATGCTAGAAATTCACACCATGCAGCTCAAGCAGCGTGGCCATACCGTCCAGGATGTTTTTGACTTGCTTGATCTGGCGGACTATACCGTCGAGCTGATGGAAGAGCCAAAAGTATACTCGCTAGGTAAGATTGCCGACATTAAGACCAATGTGCAAATGTACGCTATTCCTAAAAAAATAGCTAAACCCTCAAGCCAAAAAGCGAAAAAAATTTGATTTTCGTACTCACGTTTGTCGCGGCATTTGTAATTAATGTACTGGGCTTTGCTGTGGCCTACTCGCGTACAAGTGACAAGCTCACCGACTTTGCGTATGGTGTTAGCTTTGTGACGATTGCGATCGTGGCGTATGCGGCCGGTAGTCATGAGCTCATCGCCACAATTCTACTGACTCTTATCATCTTATGGGCCGCGCGACTTTCTTCTTATCTCGTAATTCGAATCCTTGCCACCAAAAAAGACAAACGTTTTGATGGTATTCGTGAAAATTTCTGGAAGTTTGCTAGCTTCTGGCTTATTCAAGCAGTCTCATCCTGGATCATTATGATCGCTGCAATTTATCTTCTCTCCAGCTCCACACCTCAGGCATCGATTCTTACTTGGATTGGTCTGGCGGTTTGGGTTAGCGGCTTTGTATTTGAGTCGCTTGCCGACTATCAAAAACAGCAATTTAAAAAGCACACCAAAAATGAAGACAAGTGGATAGAAGAAGGTCTTTGGGCTCACTCGCGGCATCCTAACTATTTCGGGGAAATCACGATGTGGGTTGGTATCTATATTTACGCTTTCGCTAGTCTTGCCGGAAGTGCTCGAATTATCGCGCTTATTAGCCCTATTTGGATTGCAGTAATTATCATATTCTTTAGCGGTATTCCTAAGCTCGAGCAATACGCCGATAGTAAATGGGGCGATAATTCGGAGTATAAGAAATATAAAAAAAGCGTACCCATTCTCATACCAAAACTCTAGGTTTGTAAAACTGGACCAATCGGGGTATAACAATAAGATAAGCTAATTTCTAGGAGCACATATGCGAGGACCAATTGACTTTATCGTAGTCCAATTTCCCGGTAACAAATTTAAAGGAGACATCTTACCTGAAATCCAAGCCCAAATTACGGCTGGCACCATTGCCCTGCTTGACCTTGCGCTCATCATGAAGGATGACAAGGACGAAGTAGTAGCAATTGAGCTCAGCCAGTCCAAAGATCCTGCAATTGCCGAATTTGCCAAAGCCAATAGTACGTCCGGTGGCTTGATCACTCAAGAAGATATTGATGAAATTTCTGAATTACTTGAGCCCAATAGCTCAGCAGGACTTCTGATCATTGAGCATCTTTGGGCCAAAGGTCTAAAGAAAGCAATCATGGATGCCGATGGTGAGCTTATCGCTGAAGGTAGAATCCACCCCGATGCCGCCAAAGAATTAGACAAATAATACAAGGAGAAATACTATGTTTCCACGACGACGAGGACTAGTCCGAGGAGTAGCTCGCACAGCAGTAGTAGCTGGAACCGCATCGGCAGTAGCTGGTGGTGTGCAGCATCGTCAACAGCGACGCTGGTCTGAACAAGAAAATGCTCAAGCTCAGCAGCAATCCACCGCCCCAGCTGCCGACGATACGGATGTTCAGGTCGAACAGCTTGAGAAGCTTGGCCAGCTCAAAGAGCAGGGTATCCTGACTCAAGAAGAGTTTGATGCTAAGAAAAAACAAATCTTAGGATTGTAATAACTTAAGTAAGGAGTAATAGCTATGCAATTTAAAGGATTAATGCTTAATTCAAGCGATCCAAAAGTACTAGCTGACTTCTATACCAAAATTCTTGGAAAGCCAGGTTGGCAAATGGATGACTGGTATGGTTGGACTAAGAGTGCTGGACTTATGATTGGACCTCACAGCGAGGTGCAAGGCAAGAATGCATTGCCTGCACGCATGATGCTTAGCTTTGAGACAAAAGACGTTAAGGCTGACTTTAATCGAGTCAAAGAGTTTGGCGGTAAAGTCATTGCCGAGCCGTATAATCCAGGTGAGGAAAAGGATATGTGGCTAGCAACAATCGAAGATCCCGACGGAAACTACATGCAGATTTCAACTCCTTGGGAAGGGTAATCTCCTAGCTATCAGATTGCGATTTGACGCTGATTGTGTCATAATTAATCTATCTAGAAGCAAGTGATGGCTTGTCGGTTTTGATTCAACTCTAGCGCTCAGGCGCCTGCATGAACTCAATCCTCCTGCGTAATCAACCAACGAACGAGGAGACACTATGAACTTTTTCATTCCGCAGACCAGAGCACCTAAGCATGCCTATATGTATGACTCGATCATTGCGTCGGTCAAAGATCAGCTTGGCTGTAAGATTACTGATCGCAAGATTTACAGTCTTGAATACGTTCATGACAAAAAAAGTTACAGCGCAACAGTAGGAGAGCTTGAGCAAATCGAAAATCGTTTCAAGGTTTGGGCAATTCTTGAGGCCAAGCTCTTTATCGTTTTTACGCGTCATCCCAAGACTCATGAAGTAGTTACTATCCTTGTAAACAGCGACGAAGTTACTTCTGTCGTTGACTTTGCCTAGGCCACGATAAAAACCGCCCGGTAGGAGGCGGTTTTTATCGTCTCGTGTGATGCTAGCTATGTTTCTGTTCTCATCCCATTTCCCCCTTATGAAACCAATATAGAATTCTATTCTGAGATAATGCTTAAGTTTCACTAAGACATATCGTGCACCGAGTACTGCATTGACAATATAATCTGGTTATGCTATTATTAGTAGAATTGTTTCGATGGATAGAGGATTTAAAGATTTCTTGCTGTTCATTAAGCAGTCAAGAATGATTTAAATTAAGGATAAACGTGTACAACTCTACCACACGAGCACCGCGCCAGCGGAATCGTAATTTTCGCGGCCAAAAGCCGGGATATAGCCCCTATAATAACCAACGTCGTCGCTCTGGCGGCGGCGGTAAGAATAAAGCCCAGAACATCAACCCAGAACGATTCATCAATCGAGCGGTAACTCCGCAGATGACCGAGGAATATATTCCTCAGAATAGTTTTGTTGATTTTGGTTTTGACCCACGTCTCAATAAGACAATTGAGCAGAAAAATTACAAAACCCCTACCCCTATTCAGGACCAAGCCATTGGGCATGTCTTGGCTGGGCGTGATGTGGTTGGCCTTGCTAATACCGGTACCGGCAAAACCGCTGCTTTCTTATTGCCAATTATTGATCGCTTGTTGAAAGATAAGAAAAACCTTAGCCTCATCGTCGTACCAACTCGCGAGCTTGCAAGCCAGATTCGTGATGAGTTTACGAGCTTTACCCACGGCCTTGGTCTCTACTCGGCAGTTTGTGTCGGCGGTATGAAGATCGGTCCGCAAATCGCGGCACTCAATCGCAATCCTCATGTCATCATCGCAACTCCAGGACGCCTGCGAGATTTGCTCGAGAATCACCGCTTGCCCATCGGTCAGTGCCGCACCGTAGTACTTGATGAAGTCGACCGTATGCTCGATATGGGATTTGTGCGAGATATCAAATTCTTTATCTCAAAGCTTCCGCCACAGCATCAATCACTCTGCTTCTCAGCTACAATGAACCCTCAAATTCGAGATATCTTTGACTCAATCGCTCACGATCCAATCACTATTTCAGTCGTCAAGAATGAGACGAGTGATCATGTCGAGCAGGATGTAATTCGTATCGGTACGCCCGACGAAAAAATGGCTCACTTGTTTGAATTGCTCAAGCAAGCGGACATGCAAAAGGTCCTTATCTTTGGCGAGACCAAGCATGGCGTGCAGCGCTTGTCTGATAAATTAGCCAAGCAGGGTATTCGCTCAGCTGCCATTCACGGCAATAAGTCTCAGCCTCAGCGTCAACGCGCACTCTCCGGCTTGATCGACAATAAGCTTCAGGTGCTAGTTGCGACTGATGTGGCTGCTCGCGGACTTGATATTCCAAATGTGACACATGTGATCAATTATGACGTGCCCCAGACCTATGATGACTACATTCACCGCATAGGCCGCACTGGCCGCGCCGGCCAAAAGGGTAATGCTCTGACTTATATCTCAGCTCGATAATTTTATCCTTGACTCGATAAATACAAAGTAGCAGAATATTCATAAGCCCGGCACAGATGACTGGGTTAGTACCATCCAATTGCGAGGAGTGAACATGGGCCTGAAGCGCGAAGGCACCATCGTCCATCCGACCATCGATCTCGACGACATCCTGCTGCTCGATCGCCCGACCGCGACTCAGCTGTTGCGCGACTTCTGTGCCGACAACCGCTACACCGGGCAGGTCGTGAAGGACGCGTTCAGCCTGTTCGCACGAGCAGCTGCGCAGCCCGGAACGGAGATCGAAGTGCCGACCAGGGCGAGTACAAGCCACACCGAGGCTGTGCACAACTGCATGGAGGCGATCACCACCAGCTCCGGCGCCACCGCACTGGCGGAGCGAGCCTTCGACGCCGCTCCGGGAACGCACTTCAAGCACCACATGCGAGACGACGCCTGCTCGCTGGTCAACACCTGCACCAACGCCTAGCGGACTCGCCGCCGCCGGCCCCTGTGGGGTGGTCTGGGTTTCACCCGACCACCCCCCCCACCAAA
>JBBSBN010000028.1:0-7689 GCA_038251205.1 Candidatus Saccharimonadia bacterium
AAAAGCTGGTGTGCCAGCACGAAAGTGAGACTCAATGAAGTCAATCCCGCCAGTGAAGTTGTATATTTGTCGGGTGAATACGAGCATCAGAGTGCCGATCACGATGAAAAGAAGCCCAAGCAGTATCATTAGGCTCATTGTACTGTCTAACCTTGAAAATTACTAGCTTTTCTGCTTAAATAGGCTGGTTGCGGGCGATTAGCTCAGTCGGTTAGAGCGCGTCACTGATAATGACGAGGTCGCAGGTTCGAATCCTGCATCGCCCACCAGGAAAAATTTTCGGTAATTTGGGGCATTAGCTCATTTGGTAGAGCGCCTGCTTTGCAAGCAGGAGGTGGCCGGTTCGAGCCCGGCATGCTCCACCATATTCAGCGACAGCTCGACTAGACCGTGAAGGTATCACACGGTCTTTCGTTAATTAAGTCAAGTTTTTGTTCGAGAGGGAAATTCGAGCCCACTTCCCTATTGACTCAATATTCTGTACTGGCTGTGGATAAAAGCACCTTCTCAAGCAAGCTGTCCGCTATGCTTAGGTCAATATTGTTTTATGTTAGGATTTAGATGTGCAAAATATTCATAAATCTACGGCCAAGTCCTAGACACAACTTTTGCCACAACGAGTAGTTCACTCAATTCTGGTGATTTAGTAACGGGTGGCGAAGTGTCTGGGCAAGTGGTGTTCCAAGTGCCAATTGAAGATGGCCATCAATATATTATCTGGAAGCCAAGCTTTGATCCAAATCGTGCGATTGTGCAAGTTAAATAAATGTTTATAACTTAAGATACACTTATCCATAAACCCTATACTCAAACCCTATAAGGTTAATTTATAAGATGGAACATATCACTCCCATAGTTACTTGACAAATCAAATCAAAATAGTATAATAACACAGTATTTTGACAACATATTACAACTCTTTTGAGAACGGCGTCTTGCGACTAAATCTTGGTCTCAGAATGCCGTTCTCAAGCTAAGGCTTGGGCTTACCGCGTAGCGTACGTGGATGAGTAATCAAGACGGTGGAAAGCGGGGATGTCATGGTGACACCCGGAACATACAAGCAGGCCGAGCGCCTGTTGGAACTTGTTGGCGAGCTGAACCCAACAACTGATCAGCTACAAAACCTGTTCGGTGCTGGTGATTTGCTCAAGCAGATGGCTGCCACTGATCTGAGCCAAGTCGACCGCCTGTCTTTTGCGGCAGTGCTCGACGGCACACTCAAGCTGCCTGTTCCGTCCATCCCTTGGACGCCGGTGAAAGAATACGTCGAGCGCATCATGGACCGCAGCGAAATACGAGGTTGGGGCCTCACCAAGACCCAAGCTGCCAAGTTGGCAACCCAGCTTGCCACCCACGATCACGCTGGGCCACTGACACCGACTGGCGTGTCCATCTGGCTCGGGAAGAACCTCGAGTACAACCGAGCTGAAGCTATCGCTTGGCTCGAGGATGAGGTCAAGGCCCTCGGCTTCAGCTTCACCGACCACATTGGCTCAGGAAGAACTTTGTTCTATCCTGGTAGTCAGGTCACCAGCAAGCGCCAGATCCACGCAGTTAGCCTGGACCTGGGCAAGTTCTGGAATCCCACCGACGGTCTGATCCCGCGCCAAGTGCGTGCCAAGGATCAGCAACGCTGGCCAGGCTTGGAGGTGTTCTGGCTGTTGGCTCTCAATCCCCGTGTCTATGTGGCGATGGATGGCAAGATCGTCCCATACATGTTCGCACCTGGGTTGGTCGTCGACTCCGACTACTTGCCGCGCTTCGACCGCAATGGCCGGGAGTGCTATGTCGACGACCACTGGGACGACAGCACGTGGTGCAAGGCTGCCCTGGTTGCCTTCAGGGAGTTGTAACACTTGGAGCTTGTCTCCTTGGGGTTTGGAGGGCTAGGGACTTTCGTCCTTGGCCCTCCGCCCCTGAAAGGGGCGTCAATTCACTCTACGCAAGTAGGGTCGAGGAGACGCCCCTTCTCTTTGTATAGTGGTATTTTCAGATAGAGAAGGATGATTGTAATTAAGTAAGTAAACCAAATATTGAATCAAGTAACTATTGACAGATTTTATCTAATATGGTAAGATCATCGAGTATTTTGAAAGTTAAATTATGACTCTTGAGAACGGCATCTTGCGACTAAAGTTTAGCCTCAGGCTGCCGTTCTCAAACCGAGGTTTGGGCTCTGTCCGGACAGTCCGGGCTATCGCAATACGGCAGAAGGCGGGAATGCCACCATGACAAAGGCATCCCTCGCACAAGGGAAGCAGCTCCTGGAGCTGTTCTCTGGTGCAAGCAGTGATCAGGTTCAACAGCTGGTTGAGGCCGGCGACCTGGTCCAAGCGCTATATCAGGCCGAAGCTCTCTCCGGCGTCGATCGCGCCTCTTTCGAGGCCGTTCTTGCTGGCACGCTTCGCTTGCCGGTTCCTCCGATTCCGTGGACTCCGGTCGACCAGTATGCCCAGCGCATCCGAGCACGGGCTGATCTACGAGGCTGGGCCATATCAGAGGACCAGACCACAGCTCTGGCCGAGCGACTGTGCAGCTGTGATCACGCCGGCCGGCTACTGCCTACCAGTGTGTCCATCTGGCTAGGTCAGGACCTCGAGTACAACCGAGCTGAAGCCATTGCCTGGCTCGAGGATTAGGTCAAGGCTCTCGGCTTCAGCTTCACCAACTACACCGGCGCGGGACGAACCTCGTTCTACGCCGGCAGCGAGACTGAAGGACTACCTCAATTGACACCAGCCGGTCTCGACCTTGAGACTTACTGGGATCCCAAGGACGGTATCGTCCCTCGCAACATCCGTACATCGGAGCAGTGCTGGCCTGGTCTGGAAGTGTTCTGGCTCTACTGCCTGAACCCTCAAGCGTGGGTGGCTCAGGACGGTGAGACCAACCCGTTTGCACTTGCACCCGGGTTGGTCGTCGACTCCGGCTTCTTGCCGTACTTCAGCCGCGATGACCGGGAGTGCTATGTCCTCGACGGCTGGGACGACAGCACGTGGTGCAGGACTGCCATGGTTGCCTTCAGGGAGTCATAGCACTTGGACTTCGGTCCCTTGTGGCTTGGAGGGCTAGGGACTTTCGTCCTTGGCCCTCCGCCCCTGAAAGGGGCGTCAACTTGATTTCTGCTCACGCAGAGGTTGGGGTGACGCCCCTCTTTTTGTTTAATCTTTGCTATACTTTTAATAGAGAGTAGGTGAATATGTGCATGTTCAAGGACACGCGCTACCGAAATCTCTCGTATTCGCAGATGCTTGCAGAGTTTAGTTAATTACAATTTACTAAAGCGTCAAGCGCGAACCATCGAGCACTCCGTGCCGCTTGCTTGAGACAAGTCCGACGGTTGGCGGATCGTGTCTCGCAAAACATACAGGGTTTGGATATGTCTGGACTCAGTGACTACGGAAGACGAGTGGCGCATTAGTAGTTGGTCGTCGACTCCGACAACTTGCCGAACTTCAACCGCAATGACCGGAAGTGCTATGTCAACGACAACTGGGACGACAACACGTGGTACAAGACTGCCATGGTTGCCTTCAGGGACTGCTCGAAAACTTAATAACAATGGAGAGGGTGAAAGCCCTCTTCTTTTGTTATAAAGACTTAAGCCAGCCACCAAGCATACGACCGACTTCATTCAACTTCGATTCAAGCTCAAGATATGCTTCGTTGTTAAGACATTTACAATCCTTCGCAAGTCGAATAAGTAGGCGCAGTAAATCAAGCTTGGCCGAGGCAAATCGTAGTTGCGTGGTTTTTACTTCGACCTGATTAGCACTGGCTGCTGTGATCACAGCTTCAAGGATTTGTAAGAGTTGGCTTTGGCAGGTCGCACCAAGAGTATAGCGTTGGGATTTTGGAAATTTAATTAATAGCCCATGCCAAGAGCTATAGATTTGGTAGAGAGAATGCACGATAGGAATATCGAGCGGTCCTCCGTTCAGCTCAGTTTGTTTGATGGGGTTGGTATTAGACATGATATCTCCTTATTGTCATCATTTGATTATATCTGTTCGACGGCAAAGCTATTTGAGGCGTGGGAGAAGTTTCGGCGAGGTAAGCGATCGCGGATGGATGTATTAACATACGAACGACATCTGGAAGAAAACATCTTTGAATTACAACGCTTATTAGCGGAAGGCGAGTATAGACATGGTGGCTACACTCCTTTTACTATTTGTGACCCAAAGCAACGACGAATTCATAAAGCCATGGTGGCTGATCGGCTCGTCCATCAGGCGATTGTCAGTGCTATTGAGCCATCCTTTGAACGGTCATTTATCTTTGACAGCTATTCTTGTCGTAAGGGCAAAGGTACACATGCGGCAGTTGCTCGACTGCGGAAATTCTTAAGACAAGCCAGCCAGAATGATAGCCGAACTGTGTATGCGCTCAATTGTGACATCAAGCAATTCTTTGCCTCAGTCGATCATAAAACCTTAATGGATTTGTTGAAGCAAAAAATTGCTGATCCTAATACGCTCGATTTATTGCAAGAAGTTATTGATAGCCACTCGGCTGATTCTGGTCGCGGCATACCGCTTGGTAATCTTACGAGTCAGTTATTTGCTAATGTCTATTTGCATGAGCTTGATTGGTTTGTGAAGAACCAATTGCGCGAAAAACATTATCTCCGTTACTGCGATGATTTTATTATTCTGAGCACCGACCGCCAACATTTATTAGAATTAGTGCCATCAATCACTGAATTCTTGCGTGTCAGACTAGCCCTAATAATTCACCCAAATAAGGTTAAGATTCGCAGCTGGCAGCAAGGTGTCGATTTTCTGGGCCATGTCATAAAGCCCAATTGCACAATTTTGCGTCATAAGACTAAAATGCGAGCAATAACACGCGTAAACACTACCAATATATCGTCGTATCTCGGTTTGTGTTCTCACGCTAGTGAATATCGACTCAAGCAGCTATTATTAACGAAAGCTGCTACAAGCGTGAGAATATAGTGCTATAAATGAGACACCACTTTTATGTCTCATTTGTCTCATTTTTGGATATAATTACTTCTGTTGGGATGTTTCACAATGGTTCCAGACCAATCTGCTCCACCAGATTACCATTGCAGCATAAGTAGTTATCTGGTATAATTGTATTTATTAGTATTAGGTACGCCAACCGGGCGTTATTTTTTTATGCAATCAGATCCCAAAAACATTCGAAATATTGCAGTTATTGCCCATGTTGACCACGGCAAGACTACTATCGTGGATGAGCTGCTCAAGCAATCCAAGACTTTTCGTGACAACCAAGCCGAGATGGGCCAGTCGCTTATCATGGATAGTGGTGATCAGGAAAAAGAGCGTGGTATCACAATTACTGCCAAAGTTACTGCGATTCAGCACGGTGAGTATCGCATCAACATTATTGACACTCCCGGACATGCTGACTTCAGCGGGGAGGTCGAACGTACTCTCAATATGGCTGATGGCTGTTTACTGATTGTTGATGCCCAAGAAGGCCCTATGCCACAGACTAAGTTTGTGCTGACGCAGGCCCTCGCCCACAATCTTAAGCCAATTGTAATTATTAACAAGATTGACAAGGATGCCAGCCGAATTGAAGAGGTTGAGAACGAGTTAGCTGATCTATTCCTAGAGCTGGCTGTACATGAAGATCAGCTGCACTACCCTGTTTATTATGCTATTGGCCGCGAAGGCAAAGCCTGGGATACAAAGCCAGCCGATATTAAAGCTCCGGCCGATCTTTCGGCCGTCTTCTCGGCAATTATCGACCATGTACCAGCTCCAGAGGCTGATCCTACCAAGCCGCTACAAATGCTGATCACAGCAATTGTCTATGACAAATACAAAGGCAAGTGTGCGCTTGGTCGTATTCATCAAGGTAAAGTTGCTAGTGGTGAGGGTGTGGCCGTTTGCAAGAAGGACGGCACGACCGTCAAGGCTCGAGTGGATGCAATCATCAAGAATCAAGGACTTGAGAAGATTACGGTCGAAAACGGCATTGCCGGCGATATTGTACAGCTCAGCGGCCTTGGTGATATTCAGATTGGCGAGACGATTGCCGATAGTGAGACTCCCGAAGCATTGCCGGTGCTTGAAATTGAAGAGCCCACACTCAAGATTTATATTGGGCCAAATACGAGCCCACACAAAGGTATTGAGGGTGAGCTTCTGACTGGCAACCAGATCGGTGCTCGACTTCAAAAAGAGCTCGAGACCAATATTGGCTTGCGGGTTGAGAGTGATAGCCTTGGTTATCTTGTATCTGGTCGGGGTGAGCTGCATTTAAGCGTGTTGATTGAGACGATGCGTCGAGAAGGCTTTGAGCTTGAAGTCGGTCGCCCAGTAGTTGTGACCAAGCAAGTCGATGGAGCGACACATGAGCCTGTAGAAGAGTTAATTATTGAAGTCCCTTCAGAACATACCGGGGCAGTTCAAATGGAGCTTGGGGTACGTCGAGCTGTCCTATCCGATCAATTTAGTGCAGCTGGTGATGTGACCAAACTTGTTTATCAGATTCCGACTCGATTGCTGCTTGGTCTGCGAAATATCTTACTCACCAAGACTAAAGGTACAGCTATCATAAATTCAGTTATTACTGGCTATCAGCCACTTGGGGGTGAGCTGAAGCAGTTGCGTAATGGTGTGCTTATAGCCTTTGAGAGTGGAGTTACCACGCCTTATGCTTTGCAAAATGCTCAAGAACGCGGTATTACCTTCGTTGGCCCTGCCCAAAAGGTATATGCTGGTCAGATCGTCGGACTGAATGCTCGTGGTGATGATCTTGAGATTAATGTTTGTCGCGAGAAACATCTAACCAATATGCGATCAAGTAGTAGTGATGGAGTGGTACAGCTGACACCAGCAACTATTTTTAGCTTAGAAGAGTGTATTGATTTTATCGAAAGTGACGAGTTGGTGGAAGTAACGCCAAAATCACTCCGCCTGCGCAAACGCGAGCTGGATTCGCGCAAACGTAAACGCAGTTAAGGCATTTTTCTCGAAACACTTAAGGCTTGGTATAATAGAGATATGAATCAACCTTATCTCTACGAAGTTCCAAATCAAGATGCGCGCTCAGCTAGATCTGGGATTATTATGCTACCGGATATTTTTGGCCAAACCGACTATGCCAAGCAAACAGCTGCTGAGTTTGCGCAAAAACTCAAGCAACCAGTCTTCATGCTTGATTACTTCTATCAAATTACTGGCGAGGTAACAGCGGCCAGCCAAGAAGAGGGTGAAAAAGTTTTTGCACTTATCAGCAAGTTGGATGGTGAAGATTTTATGAAAATCTTTGATCAGGCTATTCAAGACATCACCAAGCAATATCCAAATATTGAGACTTTCTCAGTTATTGGTTTTTGCTTTGGCGGTCGATTAGCATATTTGACAGGGCTTGAGCAAAAAGTGACGACTATCGTCTCACTCTATGGTGCGGGTGCGAACAAAGAATTCTACAAAAGCAAAAGCGTAGTTAATGCATTGAGCGATGCGCGCAGGCGTGATCCGGGGTTGCGGGTACTTTCTTTTTTCGGCACCCAAGATGATCAAATACCAACAGAAGATAGGCAAAAGATCACCCAAGCTTTTAAAGAAGCAGACATTAATTATGAAGCCAAAGAATATGATGCTGGGCATGCCTACTTCCAGCATGGCCGTCCTAACTATAATGAAGCGGCAGCAATAAGTTCCTGGACTGATTTACTGA
>JBBSBN010000029.1:0-7259 GCA_038251205.1 Candidatus Saccharimonadia bacterium
ACCGTCAAAAAGCGACGAGATAAGATCATTATAGTGTTTTTCATTCTCCATGCCATCATAAAGATACGGGAAGTGCTGTTCAAGATTATTGAGCCCGTAATCGTAATTTAGCGGTTCTCTGATATAACCAACGTCAGTTGGCAAAGATAAGGCCTTACCGAGAAATGTTGTACCACTTCTTGGACAACCTGTAACCAAGATGTGTTTTTTGTTTTTTACCATTATAGCTTTTGATCGCTTTATAATTATGATAATACCATAAACGAAATAGTTATGCTTGGCAGGGCTTAGTCGACGATTTTAGAACTATATTTACCCTAAAGTAGTATTGTACCGCTTATCTTTAATATCAGAAATCTTTACAAGTGGCGAAAGGTGTATTAATGCGTTTATATGTAGCCCTTTGTCTTCGCGTGACAAAGAGACATCTTCGCAAATTTCATCAATCTGTTTCAAAAGCTCTGTAACAGCTCCATCGCCAGGTAGAACTTCAGCTTTTTTGCCGGGAAAATAAATCGGGTAGCGCTCTAAGTACATGGCGGTAACCAACTGCTTAACATCGTCTTCCGTTGGCTCTTCGTAAGACGTTAAAGCAAGGCGGCGTTCAAAATCTTGATAAGCATTAAAATGAAATATTTCTGGCTTATTTGGTTTATTTTCCTGGAGCCAAGTTTGACGGTTTTTTACGGTAAGCTGATTTGATATTGGAGCGTTATGAGAAATTGGCGAGTGCATAGATCCTACTAAGATAGCTATTTTAGTATCTTTAGTTTGTTCCTGCACAACGGCATCAATCTGGCGCTGCATCAAATCATTGCGTAATTTACCACTACCTATACTTAGTTTAAGCACTAGCAATAGCTGTTTCTGATATTGACTGAATGGTACGTAATAGAGCATTGTGTTAAGCTTCTCGGATTCTAGCCGCATGCGATTGGTCAACTCGTATATTTCAACTTCATCGCTTGAAGCATCTATATAGTGCATCTCTTTGCCACTACCGGCTAAACCATTAAAAACTTCCCCTATTGCATCAACATCTCTCAGGATGCCACCTTGATGAGTTAGCTTGTTAAGAATTACCTCATCGGTTTGTCGCTTTTCGTCGCTACCACCAAACTGCTCAACCAGTATAATGTCTGCTGACTCTAAAGAGTCTAATACTTTTGGCACTAGATCCATAGAATCGTGATTGTACAAAATATAGTTTAGTTCTATCGTTGGTTTATTTATTTCGAGTTCCGAAGTATTTGTAGCTTCGGGGTTTGATGAAGGACCTTCCATATCTAAATCCTAACACAAAAGACCCTTTCGGGTCCTTCGGTTCTAAAAAATAACTTGGCAGGGGTGGCAGGAGTCGAACCCGCGACCTTCGGTTTTGGAGACCGACGCTCTAACCAGCTGAGCTACACCCCTCTAAGCGGTTCAAATCGCTAAGCAAATTTCGGCATGATGGCTGCAATGATAAAATATGCAAGCAAACCAGGAACAACACCTGTACCGATAATGATCACGAGAGCAAGAATACGAATAAGTGTGACATCGGTGTCGAAATATTCAGCTAAACCGCTGCAGACACCTGAGACCTTGCGATCGTGACCCTGCTTCAATACTTTCTTTGCCATTAGGTTGTCCTCCTTTCTAATAGATTTGGATATTTGCTGGAGCCCAGAGCGAGGATTGAACTCGCGACCCCTTCCTTACCATGGAAGTGCTCTACCACTGAGCTATCTGGGCACTCTGGTGCCGGGTGAGAGATTCGAACTCCCGAAGACATAAGTCGTCTGATTTACAGTCAGATGCGTTTGGCCACTTCGCTAACCCGGCCTAAATATGGAGCCCGCGAGAGGAATCGAACCCCCAACCTGCGGTTTACAAAACCGCTGCTCTGCCGATTGAGCTACACGGGCATCAAGGAAAAATGCTCCTGCTTCACGCCTGGCTCAAGTATAGCGCATTTGCGACTGTGAAAGTATACCATTAAACCTGAAAAGATGCCAGTATCTGCTGCTAGGCAGCAAGCTGGTCAAGCTGCTGCCGGGCTTGAGTGTTGCTGGGATCGAGCTGAATTATTCTTCGAAACGCTTTGGTTGCCTCTAGCTTACGATCGGCATGCACATACGCACTGCCTAGAAGCATTAGCACTTCCGTATTCGTTTTCTCAAGCTTGGCTGCAGCGCTAAGATGTTCGAGCTGCTTGTCGGTATTATCTTGAATACGATATATGCGCGCAAGTGTGACATGGCGCGCTAAGGATGGTGTTTTGGTATTTGCACGCTCAAGCACTGAAGCTGCTTTGACGTAATCCCGATAGCGAAACAATGTCATGCCATAATTGTGGAGTGTTGTGGCGGTTGGTCTGATCTGGGCAGCGAGCTCGAAACATTCAAGAGCATCTGAGTTATTGTTGAGGTAGCTATAAATGAGTCCAAGTCGATAATAAGCCGTAAAATTGCGATGATCAAGCTTCAGTACTCGTAAATAAGCTTTCTCAGCAGCCATTAAATCGCGAGTCTGATAATATTTATCGGCCATTTCGCTAAGCTTATCAATCTTTGTCTCGTCGGTCTGAATAGCAGCATCAATACTAAAGAATCGTAAAAGTGTCGCTGCCTTAACTGGTCGTACGATACCAAGATAGGTAATATATCCGCTCAACAGTACAACAATAGCAACACTAATCATGCGCGCGGGCTCACAGTGCTAGATAGCGCAAAATTCTCAAAAATTAAGCGGGCGTTTAAATTAGCTAATATTTGTTGCTCCGCTTGAAAGCATAGCTCAAGTAAAGCTCCAGCCTCATCCAAGCGCCTGACCTGTGCATAGAGAGCTTCAAGAAAGACAGCAGCTTGAGATTTCTCATGTACAGATTTTGCAATCAAAAAGGCACTGCTTACACTGCCATCAAGAAAGTTTTGGGCCATATCCATAACTACGTCATCGAGCAAGCTATCGTCCTCGCTCGGCATAAAGCGGATAAGCTGCGAGCGTGAGCGAATTGTCGGCAATAGCGCGTGTAGAGATGCAACAATCAAAATAAATACAGTCTGCTCTGGAGGCTCTTCAAGAATCTTAAGAAGAGCATTCGCCGCTTCATTGCTCATCCGCTCAGCAGATTCAATCACAATAATTCGATACTGCCCTGCTTCCATTGGCTTAAGCGCTAAGTCTTCAAGCAGTAGACGCACATCAGAAATACCAAGCCTTCGTTCCGGGGCAAGCCAAATAAGATATTGGCTAGCTGCTTGTTCGCTCCCAATTAGTTTTGTACCAAAGTCGCGAGCAACGGCTAGCTTAGCAGCTGTGGATGGTCCGCTAAATATATAGACTGGGGCAGGCTGCTTGCTAGCCTTCTCTAGCTGACGATGCGTGATTGCATGTAGCTTGTAATTAGTTTTAGTTGGATTAGATTTGACCATGGTTTTGTAGAAATTGTTCAAGTTCAGGCGGCAGAGGAGCAGAAAAAGTTTTATCTAGACCGCTAGGTAGCTTTAGACGTAAGCGTTCAGAGTGAAGAAAGGGGCGGGCTAAGCTGTTGGCTTTTTTAGCCGAATTCTTGCCTCCATGACCATATACGGTATCTCCCACCACCGGATGTCCCAGATAGCTTAATTGTACCCGAATCTGATGAGTGCGGCCAGTCAAGAGATCAATCTCCAATAGGTCGTAGTCCTTGAGCCTATTCTTGAGTCGATATTCGAGTACTCCAAGCTTACCCGACGGGTCCACTTTCATTCTCGTGAAGACGAGAGGCTGTCGTATTAATGGAAGTTCGAGCCGCGCTGCAGCATGAGATACATGACCTTCTATTAAGGCAAGATATGTCTTCTGAACATTACGCTCCTTAAATTGTGCCACAAGGTACTGCTCTGCTTTTTTTGTACGAGCTACAATCATCACACCAGACGTAAATTTGTCTAGGCGGTGCACAATACCACCTCGCTCACCCTTTACACCAACAAGCGGTCGTAAGGCATCAAGCAAACTTCGTTGCTGGTTACCAGTCGGGGCATAGACCACGAGACCTGCTGGTTTATTCACCACAAGCACATCAGCATCTTGATAAATAATTTCTATTGATAGTGCTCCAACATGCAACTGCTTGAGGGAGTTTTTTGTAAGCGCCATTACAGCTTTGTGCTGGCGTCTTGCAGCTGATCTCGAGTGCCCATCACGATAAGCTTGTCACCCGCATAGACGGTTTCATGCCCGGCAGGGTTAACTTTACTAGCACCATCCGCATTGTTGATCGCAAGTACGGTGGCAGTGACCTGATTGTGAGCCAGCCAATCAAGTGGCTGTCCAGAGAGCGGACTATGCTGTGGTACGAGAAGCTCAGCGATTTGTAGTTTGTCATTGTGATTACTCGAAAGAACTTCAAGAAAATCAACAACATTCGGTCGCATCATCATGGTAGCGATATGATAGCCACCAATCTGATATGGCATTGCCACTCGATTGGCACCTGCGCGAATAAGACGCTGCTCGTTTTCGTCACGATTTGCCCGGGCAACAATAAATAAATTGGGGTTTAGCTGTCGTGCAGCCAGAGTTACAAAAAGATTATTTGAGTCGTCTCCCAAAGAAGCCACGAGGCCTTTCGCCCGCTCAACACCAACTAGCTGCAAAATATCTTCCTTGGTACTATCTCCAACTATGGCGACTTGGTGATGATCAATGGCGTTTTTGACTCGAGCTTCATCTCGATCAATCCCAACAAATTCCACGCCTTCAGCTGCGAGTTCACGTGCCACTTGTGCTCCAACTCGACCTAGTCCACAGACGATATAATGATTTTGCATATGAGCAACTTTGGCTTTCATTTGTCTCCTTTTCAGATGGTCACCTAATCCTATCATATATTCCGCAAGCTCTTTGAGCAAATAAGCAATTATGATAAGACTTGAGCAAATAAGCAATAAAATCGTTATTCGTGCTACAAAGCTTGTCATCTCAAAATTGTCGTGATGAGCAAGTAATATGTAGCTGGTGCGATAAACTCCCTCAATAAAACTTACATGCTCGGTCATACTAAATGTAGTAGCTCCAGCAATGAGCAAGAATATGACAAATAGCGCTAGCTTGCGCACTTGTTGTGACGATGATTGCATAAGAACTATTATACCTGTTCTAAAATCAACAAACAAAAAGACCTCAAGAGAAGTCTCTTTTGTGGCAGCCGTTTAACGTTTGGAGAATTGTGGAGCTTTTCGAGCTTTCTTAAGTCCGTATTTTTTGCGTTCTTTGACCCGAGCGTCTCGAGTTAGCAAGCCTGCTTTACGTAAGCTTGGACGGAGGTCTTCGCTCATCACAAGCAAAGCTCGAGCTAAAGCTAAGCTAACAGCGCCAGCCTGCCCCCGGCTACCGCCGCCAGACACGCGCAGTACGGCTCGTGTAGAATTGCTGTGCCCGGTAAGTACGAGAGGCTCTTGGATAGTACGCATAAGAGTCGAATTATTGAAATAATCATTGGCAGGCTTATTGTTTACAACAATTTCACCCTTGCCTTTGTATAGGTGCACCGTGGCAATGGCGCTTTTGCGGCGTCCAACTGCATAATAATAATGCTCTGCTTTTGTGGCAGTTTTGGCTGATGTGGGGGAAGTGGCAGTCTCAGGCATTGTCTTGCTCCATTGTCTTTGTATTATTCTGCTGGTTTATCGTCTTTTTGCCAAGCTCAACTGGAGTTGGTTGCTGAGCGGTATGTTCATGATCTGAACCTGCAAAAACCTTAAGATTCTTCAACATGTCAGCGGCTAACTTGTTTTTTGGCAACATTCCTTTTACAGACAATCGAATTACATCTGTAGGGTTTTTTTCAAGCTTCTCACGCAAGTTCATTTCACGCATGCCGCCCGGATACCCCGAGTAGCGGTAGTATTTCTTATCAAGCAATTTATTACCCGTCACTCGAATCTTAGCAGCATTTATAACAACTACCACGTCCCCACTAATCATATGGGGCGTATAGTGTGGTTTGTCCTTACCCATCAACCGCATAGCAATTTCGGTAGAGAGTCGGCCAAGAGTTTGGCCATCCGCATCAACCAAGATCCAGGCTGGAGTGTGGGCTTTGCCTTTCAGTACGAAGGTTTTCATGCTTTCTTCCCTGCTGCAGCTTTGGTTTTTTTGGCAGGCTTAGATTTTGCCTGAGCACTTGGCTTGTCGTTATTTTTAACTTTTTGCTCAACTGCAGCCTTGTCGGCTAACTTCTTACCAAAATCTTTTGGTAGGACTAGCTCAAGTACTGCCATCGAAGCATTATCACCTCGACGAGCACCAACTTTAATAATTCGAGTATAGCCGCCATTGCGATCTGCAAAACCATCAGCCAGCTCAGTGATGAGTTTCTGAGCAGCAATTGGCGAGGCAGTATGGGCAATAATATGACGTACGTCAGCCAAGTTACCTCGCTTTGCACGAGTTACAAGCTTCTCAAAGTATGGTGCTACAACTTTTGCCTTTGCTTCGGTGGTAGTAATACGCTCATACAAGATCAAACTATCAACCATACCTTTCACAAGAGCTCGGCGTGGGCCGATCTCGCGTGAGAGCTTACTGGTGGTATGAATACGAGCGTGCATAGTAGTTCCTTTGCTTGGGATAACCCAGGCTTAGATTTCTTCCTTCTGACCAACACCAAGCTCAACGAGCTTAGCGATAACTTCTTCATAGGCTTTCTGGCCAAATCCCTTTAGGCCTTTAAGCTCGCTAGGGCTGATAGAGGCAAGGTCACCAATGGTTTTGATGCCATTATTAAGCAATGCGTTGGTGGTACGAGGGGTAAAATTCACTTCATCAATCAAGATGCCATCAGCCGGAGTATTGGCACTTGCCTCATCAGCTGTTACGACTCCCTCTTCACCAACACTCACCACATCGTGACCAGCAAGTACCTGGAAGTGTCCTACTAGGATCTCGGCGGCTTGAGTGACTGCGTCACTTGGAGTAATTGATCCGTCAGTTTCAACTTCAAGAATCAGCTTATCAAGATCAGTCATTTGACCAACGCGAGTATTCTCAACTGAGTAGCGAACCTTGCGAATAGGCGTATAAATAGCATCAACCGCAATCATGCCGACAGGAAGATGCTCACCAGTACGGTTCTCAACTGGTACGTATCCGCGACCACGCTCAATCTTGATTTCAAGATCAAGCTTGCCGTTTGGACCATCGAGATTAGCAATTTCCAAGTCGCTATTGACGACTTCGACACTACTTGGAGCTTTGATATCGGCTGCTGTAACAGGGCCTCGACC
>JBBSBN010000030.1:0-7124 GCA_038251205.1 Candidatus Saccharimonadia bacterium
TCTTGATCAGCACGAACAAGCGGAGTAGCTAAGGTGTAGTCTGCCAAAAAATCATAGTTGCCATCCAAAATCAGTTGACTAATCGGCATATCTAACTCTTCAAGAGCGCGAAGATAGCTGAGACGCAGACTTTCTGTAACCCCCACTCGATCAATCTCATCGGGATAGCTCCAGCCATAACCAAATGCTAGAGCACGCTTGATGATCGTTGCAGCTAGCGACTCTCGGCGCGCTCGATCGATCATTTTTGAATCACAGATTTTAAGTCGTAGCTGGCTCGGCAATACAACTACTGCCACAGTGATAGGACCGGCCAATGCACCTCGACCAACTTCATCGGCGCCGGCAATAATGGCATGGCCTTGCCTGCGCAAAGCTTTCTCTCTTTGATTCGTAGCCCACATCACTGTCATAATTTTGATTATACCAGGTTCAAAACAGAGTATAACAAAAAAGGCCCTTCGGGGAACTTCTTTTTCTAGGAATCAAATCTATTACTTGTCAGCGCGATCGATACCTTCTTGAACTTCTTCGGCAGCAATCAGGGCATCTTCTTCTTCGGCACCACCCTGCATAGTCTCGTCGGCATCATTTTGTGGTTCGTCAGAGCTGGCGGCTTTGTTTTCTTCTTTTACTAGGTCTTCCGTGCTCTCCACGACTTCAATTGATTCAATCTCGTCTTTACCAGAAGCCTTTTCAGCTTTCTCCTTTGCAGTTTCCTCTTCAATTTGCCCATGCGTGCGATCATCAGCTTCGTTCACTACCAGCTTGTCAAATCCAAGCTCACTCAAGCGAGCTGATTTACCGCGACGAGCGCGTAAGTAGGTAAGGTTGGCTCGACGTACTCGAGTTCGTTTCACTACTTCAATCTTAGTTACGTTAGGGCTATGAAGCATCCAGCTTTTTTCGACACCAATTCCAGAAGCAATTTTGCGCACTAAGATGCGAGCACCAATCTCATTGGGGCGACTAATACGAATCACCACACCCTCAAACACCTGGGTTCGCTTCTTACTACCTTCTCGAATAGTCTGGTGTACGCGAACACTATCGCCAGGCTGAATCTGAGGCAGCTTAGCTTTGCGATGAGGCTTTTCGATTGCTTGGAGCATGGTTTCCATAACAGCTCAATTATTATTTGCTAATTCTAGCACAATTTGAAGCCCAGATCAAGGTCATATGGCAGCCATAGCTGTTGGTACCTTAGAGCTTATACGAACTTGCCCATCACCAATCATCGCGGCTACTTCTGCTTCGAGTCCAGACTTGATTTGAATCATGAATTGGAGTTTGATGATCTTCTGTTTGCCATTGCCTATCACAAGGTATACTCGGCTTTTCCCTGGTATGCGTTCAAAAAGATGCTTGAGCGCTACTAATGTCCCGCTTGCGGGCAACGCTCCGAGTGTTAAGATCAGGTTGTAATCATCACCAAGTATATCCTCGGAACTCGTAGCCGCAGCCTCAGGAGGGGTGGTATATTTAGCGGCTTTCTCAAGCGATATGGTAGCAGCTTTATCAACCATAACCTTAAGCTCGTCAGTAGTGCGCCCTTCTCGATCTCGAGCATTAATCTTGCCTCGTACCTCGATAACCGTATCAGCTTGCCATAGCTCTGGCGTAGCTTCAAAGGCACGGGGGAATACTATCAACTCAATCGCGCCAGTTTTGTTTTCTAGTTGAGCAAAGGCCATGGCGGCACCGTTTTTCGTAGTAATCTTGCGTAAACTCGTAATCATGCCGCCAATATGGATAGAACGACCGTCCATGCTTTTACTGAGATGATTCAGGTTTGTGGTCTTATGAGCCAAATAATTATCATAGTCATCAAGGGGGTGACGGGATAGATAGAGACCTAGTAGTTCGCGTTCCCAGACCAGCCGTTCGCGCGCATCGGTGCTGGCTGGAGCTGCGTCAAGCTGCAAAGCAGGCTCATCTTCAGTCGTACCAAGTGAGCCAAAGATATCGATTTGACCTGACAAAGCATTCTTTTGAGCTCTGGCTGCGTAGGCACAAATCTTATCGAGATTATGGAGCAGTACATCACGATCAAGCATGGAATCAAAGCAGCCTGCTTTAATTAGACTCTCAAATGTTTTACGATTAAGAACCGTAGATGCATCTACTCGACGAGCAAAATCTTCTATACCTTTGTAAGGCCCGTCTTCTCGACCAGCAACAATGGCTTCGATTGGTCCACGGCCAACGTTTTTAATAGCTGATAAGCCAAAACGAATGTAGTTTGTTTCGGGTACGACCGCAAATTCAAGGTAACTTTCATTCACATCCGGCGGTAGAAGCTCTAAACCAAGCTTACGGCACTCGGCTACTTCTATCGCAATACGGTCAAGATCGCCATAATCACTAGTCATCAAGGCTGCCATAAAGGCACTTGGATAATTTGCCTTAAGATAGGCTGTCCAGAGTGCAATCAAGGCATAGCAGGCAGCATGGCTTTTATTGAAGCAGTAGGCAGCAAAGTCCTCTAAGCTCTTCCATAGTTTCTCAACAAAAGCTTGATCGACATCACTGGTTTTTATTGCTCCTTCAATAAATTCTTGCTTCATTTTTGCTAGAACTTCGGGAATCTTCTTACCAATTCCTTTGCGGAGCGTGTCTGACTGACCGCCCGTAAAGCCACACAAATCGCGCGCAATTTCCATAACCTGCTCTTGGTAGACGATGATGCCATAAGTCTCTTTGAGGGCCTTTTCCATCTTGGGGTGGTCGAATTTTATAAGATCCGGATTATGTTTGCGTTGAATAAAATCATCAATCCATTGCATTGGACCAGGACGATAGAGAGCCACCATAGCGATGATGTCTTCGAAACGATTTGGCTTGAGGTCACGCAAGTAGCGCTTCATGCCAGCCGACTCCAGCTGGAAAACCCCTGTGGTATCAGCGTGTGCGAGCAGTTCAAATGTTTTTGGGTCATCAAGTGGAATATCGGCTAAATCAATGTCGGCATTATAAACACGCTTGATAATCCGTAAGGCATTTTTGAGAATTGTAAGATTACTCAATCCCAAGAAATCAAATTTAAGCAGCCCGAGTTCTTCAACCGGCCCCATAGTGTACTGGGTAGCCACACCCCCCTTTGAAGCTCGAGTGAGCGGCACATAACCCACTAGATCATTTGGTGCAATTACTACCCCGGCTGCATGAGTGCCGGCATTACGAATCGTGCCCTCGAGCTGAACTGCTATGTCAATCACTTGCTTGGCTAGTGGATTATTCTTGTACTCTCGAGCGAGATCCGGAGCTATTTTATCTGGATCGCCCAGTCCGGCAGTATCACGCAGTAGCACATGACGACCCTGAATCGGTGGAGGGATGAGCTTGGCAATTGCATCAATTTCCCCATAGCTAAACCCGAGGACACGACCAGTATCTCGCACCGCGTTACGGGCTGCCATAATACCAAAGGTAATAATTTGAGCGACTCTATCTCGACCATATTTCTCAGTTACGTAGTCGATTACCTCTTCACGTCTATCATCCGCGTAGTCCATATCAATATCAGGCATACTGATACGTTCAGGATTCAGGAAACGCTCAAACAGTAGATCGTACTTTATAGGATCAAGATCGGTGATATTGGTAACATAAGCAATGATTGACCCTGCAGCTGAGCCACGACCCGGCCCACAGACAATTCCTTGATTCTTAGCCCAGTTGATCATATCCGCTACTATCAAGAAATACCCAGCATAGCCCATTTGGCTTACCATTTCGAGCTCGTATTCTATACGCCACATCACTTCTTCACTGATCAGTTGTTTCACTCTTGCCTCATCCATCAGCGGGATATCTTCACGGGCAACTCCACCATAGCGCCAAGCAGCTCCTTGATAGACAATTTTGCGAAGGTAAGTGTTTTCGGTTTCACCTTTAGGTGTTTCAAACTCTGGTATTAATATTTTTCCTAGCTCGATTTCAAGATTGCACATCGCGGCAATCTTTACGGTATTGGCGAGTGCTTCAGGGGTGTCAGCAAATGCTTTTGCAAATTCTGCAGCACCCTCAACGTTAAGCGCCATGTCCATTTTCATGCGCTTCGGGTCTTCTAGGGTTGTGCCGGTCTGGACGCAGAGTAGAATCTCGTGCGGTTGGCGGTCGGCCTTTTCTGTGTAGTGAGCATCTCCGGTTGCAACCAAGGGCAAATCTAGTTCACTGGCAATTTTCTTCAGCTCTTTATTGACGCGCTGCTGTGGCTCCCAACCAACATGTGGCTGCATTTCTAGATAGTAGTGCTCAGCACCAAAAACCTTTTTGTACCACTTGGCAATCTCACGAGCTCCATCTAGGTCTCCATTCAAGATTTTGGTGCCGACTTCCCCGCCAACACAACCAGAAAGACAGATTAAGCCATCGTGATACTTCTCTAGTAACGCATGGTCAATCCTAGGTTTATAATAGAAACCATCAAGACAAGCAGCAGTTGAGAGCTTCATCAAATTTTGATAGCCCTGTTTGTTTTTTGCCAATAAAATTAAGTGGAATGGATTGCGGTCTTCGGCTGACTCTTTATCAGTGTGCTTGCGGGGCGCTACATATGTCTCTATGCCGATAATTGGCTTAATACCCCGGCTTGTACATTCTTTATAGAATTCAATTGCGCCTGAAAGAGTACCATGGTCGGTAATCGCTACAGCACTTTGATTAAGCGCTTCCACTTTATTGAGCAAAGGTTTTATTTTCTGTAGGCCATCAAGCAATGAATAATGGGTGTGATTATGAAGGTGTACGAAGCCAGTCACCTGCTTTGTATCAGCAGTTTCTGAACGATTATTAAGATCGGATGCTTGCTTGGCAGCCGCCATTTTCCCCTCACAAGTTATAGTTATAAATAGTATATCACGAATCATTCTCGTGCTTGCCGAGTCCTGCTTATGCCGGCATAATAATTTAAGGTGGAGTCATTCGTACAATCCCAAGGGGGCACCATGACCACCGCACAAGTTTCAAATCAGCAAGCCCAAGTGGCAAACTTGCAGGCATTCGCTCTCAACGGCATCGTTCATGGCCCTGCCACAGAACCAAGGGAACTTCCGCTCGGTCTGGATGCCGGCGATATCGACTTCGCTGATATCGAGCTACAACACCCCGATGGTCGGCAGTGTTACGTGACTTTCCGCTACAGCGGTCATCACATCACCCCGTTCGAGGCAAGGTGGCAACAGTTCGAGGAATTCCAAGAGCAGCGGTGGAGTATCGGCGACATTCAGCATACTTCTGCTGATGTCCGAGCAGCAATCACGAGGGTTTGCTATCGGGTTCTGGCCGACTGGTTTTACAAGCAAGCTCGTGGACCAATCGAGCCGACGTAGTGGGAGAAAGCAAAAACCAGCAACCGCGCCGTGCTAAGCAGCAAGCCAATCGCGACGAAGCTATCAGATTCTTTGATGACTTTCTTCTGGCCATGCCGCTCACAGCTGATCATCAGTGGCAAGATGCTTCAGTCTTCGGACGGGATGTAATTGCCAGCGCACTTTGGCACCGACCCTCCTATCGGACCGTTCAAGTTAGCCTGACACTGCGAACTGGTGTTGGGGCAGAGCCGAACTTCAGCTTCAGTGTTCGAGACGAGTTCGACCTCAAACACGTCGCCATTCTCGGCACCCGAGAAAAAAAGAGTTCAGCAGCTGGTTAAGATGACCATGCACTTGCTAACCCCACCGCCTAGCGAAAGTGAGGATGAGATTGATTGATCCGGCCCTGACGTTTAGTCGGGGTCGGTTTTCATCTAAACACTATTTAAGGTGCGGCGTTTTGGGCGCTATGGGTGGCATTACTAATTTGATTGAGTAAGTCTCCAATCCAAGGCACTCCACCGAGGTGCTTAACGGCAAAACCCAATAAAACAATTACGAGGGCTGCACCGATTACTCCGCCCACACCAGCCATAAAGCCACCATAAAACCGTAGCCACCCTAGTCGTTTTGGGCTATTGAGTAGATCAATGAGTTCATCGACACCTACGATACTACTGCTCTTTGATAACTGCTTTATTTCGTTTAAACGTTCTTTCGAAACTTTATCTGAATTATTTTTTGACATTTTTCTTAGCGGTTTTTACCGACTTGCCAACTTCGGCGGTAGTCCCTGAGGCAAGCCCCTTGGCTTTCGTGCCTGTCTCTGCAGCAAGCGACTTAGCTTTTGTACCAGTATCGGTAGCTAGTTCTTTCGCAGCAGTTAGTTTACGAGCTAGAATTCGATCAAGATCGGCCGCTACTTTTTGACTTTCGTCGATCAAGCGTCGAGCTTCCTTGCGTACATCTTCATTCAAATCTACACCTTTATCAAAAGTATTGTTAGCAAATGTCATGATTTCTTTCTTAAGTTCCCCAGCTCTAGCCAAGAGCTTGGTTAGGTCTTTGCCAGCTACATCTGAAAAGTCTTTAACTTGGCTCTTCACCCGCTCGACTTTTCGATCAAGCTCATTAGCAGACTTTTGCATCACGCGCTTGAGCTGAGCTCTGGTTTCCTTACCGCTCTGAGGAGCGAAAAGTACTCCCGCTATTGCACCAGCGACGGCACCAGCTGCCACGCCAATAGCAGTCCCCTTTAGGAATCCTTTTCGTTCTACTTGATCTTCTTTATTTGTCATTGTTTTTCCTCTTATTGATTATTCTTGTTACAAATTGGGCGATATTGGCAGGATTGCCAACGGTGTCTTTTACTTCTTCGACGATTTCAGCTACATTTTCAGCGCTATCGCGGGCTCGTTCGACAACGATTTTAATTCGTTTCAAAATCATTACCGTTAAGACTGCTGCTATCACACTGAAAAGTAGTAGTATAAATGTCGCGAAAGCTACCGTTACGAGAAGGGCTTGTTGAAGTGTTGTCATGATGGTTTGGTTACCTTTCTTTTCCTACTTATTCTAAGCCTTCTGGCGCTACTTGAGAAGTCCCTACTGCGCTCAATCAATATCCAGCCGCTTCTATCGATGGCTGCATTGGACATAATATGCATACGACCCTCTCGATCACGCAAGCGGGTTCGACGTAAATCTATCTCCTCGACGATTCCTTCGGCTGACTTATCACCTACCTTGATATAATCTCCAACATTAAAGTCTCGGTCTTTACTCAGGGTAACTCCAGCTATGACATCA
>JBBSBN010000031.1:0-6671 GCA_038251205.1 Candidatus Saccharimonadia bacterium
CTTCCGGCAGTTCATAGAGCTTTTCGCTATCAATTTGTTCAGCGGCCGTTCGCCAACCCTTACTATGCATGTTCTCAACTTTTTTAGGAGTTGGTATGTGCTTTGGTACTACTGTTTCTTCGTCAACTTCCGCTTTAGTTGTTTTTTTACGTTCCGTCTTAGCTTCCTTAGCTACTTCTTCTTCAACAGCTTTCTTGCTGCGTTTGCCGGCCTTTGCCGTTACTTTGGAAGTTTTTGAACTTGATGTTTCTTCTTTAGTTGCATCATCAGCTCCAGTTTCGATAACTTTTTCGTTCTTTTCAATAATTTCAGTCGCGTCTTTTGCGGTCTTTTTGGTAGTTTTCTTTGCTTTGGCTTCTGCCATTGTATAGCTCCTTCGTGGTGATAGCGGGTTTTTATGCCCTCCCACTACTAATTAATATAATTACTTGGTTGCAACTTCTATGCCCATGGAGCGGGCGGTGCCAGCAATAATCTTCTTAGCTGCTTCAATATCATTTGCATTAAGATCATCAAGCTTAGCCTCGGCGATCTCAGCAACCTGAGCTGCTGAGAGCTTCCCTACCTTGTCTTTGTTTGGCACGCCACTAGCCTTCTCAACTTTGGCAGCTTTCTTGATCAAACTTACCGCAGACTCACCTTTGATGGTGAATGTCATCGACTTATCTTCAAAAATCGTTACTACTGTTGAAACGGTTGAACCGCGCATGCTCGAGGTTTGTTCATTGAAAGGATTGATGAAATCCATCATGTTTACCCCATGTTGCCCAAGGGCCGAACCAACTGGAGGGGCGGGGGTTGCTCCTCCACCGGGAAGGCGCATTTTAACTTTTGCGATTGCTCGTTTCGTAACTGCCATAATATTAGACCTTTTTAACCTGTAGTGAATCAAGCTCAACCGGAGTTTCACGACCAAACATTGATACCAATACTTTAATCTTACCTTTGCTTTCATCTATCTCAGAAACATTCCCGTCAAAACCTTTGAACGGTCCGTCATTGATATGGACTAGCTCGCCCATACTGAAGTCAATCTTGTACTTCGGCTCTTCGATTCCCATTCGCTTTTGAATAGCACGGACTTCCGCATCAGAAATTGGACTTGGGGTAGTCCCAGAGCCAACAAAACCGGTTACATTTGGCGTATTACGCACAACATACCAAGAGTCTTCTGTTACATTCATCTCGACTAAGATATATCCTGGGAATATTTTTCGCTCAACGATACGACGACGCCCATTTTTGATCTCGATTTGATTTTCTTTTGGTACGACAACGTCAAATATTTTGTCTCGCATATCCATGCTTTCGATACGACCCCGAAGATTATCGGCCACCATATCCTCATAACCCGAGTAGGTGTGAATGACGTACCAGTGACGATCAACTTGCGGAGTCATCGGTTGCTCTGCTTGAACCTCAGTCTTTGCTTCATCAGCTTGAGTGGGTTTGGTGGGCTTGCTAGCCTTCTTATTTGTATCAGATGTAGATTTAGTCATAATATTAACCTTTTAGAATCACGTGCTCGAGAATGTTTTGGAAAAGAGTGTCGAATAATCCAGTATAAATTGCCAGGAAAGCAGCGAATAACACCACAAGGATAGTTAGGCGTATTGCTTGGCGACGGGTTGGCCAATTGACCTTCTGCAGCTCAGCATATGAGGCTTTAAAATAGTTCGATACTCGTTGCATAATTTGCTCTAATCTAAAAAAGCCGCGCTCGGCTTTTCTGTTTGATCAATGGGTACTATTGTAGCAAATCTGATGATTTTGTCAAGTTTAGATATGAATATCTTGACCCGTATAGTTGTACTTCTCATCAGGTGGGTGCATGATAGAAAGAGACGGGAGGACCTTACAATGGCAGATGATACAGAGAAAGTAGAGAAGAAAGAAGACGATACTACTGAAACCAAGTAGTTCGGAGCGGGACTTAAAGAGTCCCGCTTTTTAAATCCATGTATTATTTACCCTTGTAATGTGGAGGTTTACTATGCCTTAGCCAAGATAATCACTACTGGATTGAGTGCGATGAGCGAAAAGATAATAAAGACGTGCCCAATAATTTTTACTCCAAACTTGCTGATACCAAATACCTACCATTAAGAGCAGCTCAGCGACAGCGAGCATTAGCAATCCCGACCCAGTAGTAGACTGTGTTGATACATGGGTGATACCCCAGTACAGTCCAATATTTATTATAAAAATCCATAGCAAGAAAAGTATATTAATTAATCCTCCCCATAGACCTGCTCCCAATAAGCCAGCTATGTTGCCCAGTGCCATACAAATACCTTGTCGTAAGCTCACGCCAAGACTCCTTGAAGATACGCTCTCGATAATAACTTGGCAGCGATGCCACCCAAGCAATATCAAACTTGATGTAACAAATATAAATATTCCTAAATACAGCATGATCGAGCTTGTGCCTCGTAGATCGGACTCAATCCGCTGACTGCTCAGTTTGACTAGCAAAATAGTACAAAATAAGATGAGTAA
The DNA here is from genome assembly GCA_038251205.1 of Candidatus Saccharimonadia bacterium. GTDB lineage: Bacteria > Patescibacteriota > Saccharimonadia > CAILAD01 > JBBSBN01 > JBBSBN01. The sequence continues at coordinate 2,500 of JBBSBN010000031.1, forward strand.
CCATAGTACTAAAAACAAAACATTCACACACACTCGCTTACTAAGGCTTTTACCATAACTTTTAGTACCCTTTGATTGATTAAGTGGCCGAGCATCAAGTTTTTTTATAATCTCTCTATATTGTTGGTGGCGAATAAATCCTCTCATAAGCAACAAAGTCAGTATCCCTACGCCAATCAACACAAATGATATGATAGCCGCCGGCCCATTAAAACTAGTATTTGGCTGGCTGGTATTGACGAGATGGCGCCCATATCCAATTACTTGATTCTGAATACCATACCAATAATAGATAAGGATGAGATTTAATCCAAGAACGTATGTCCACCAACTTGTTATAGTGGCTTTTAGCCCAAGCCGGCGCAAACGAATCGTTGTCGCCCAAACTTTCAGCGGCGTTAATAGAAGCTGTTTGGACCATACCCCTTCATCAAACTGGGCTCGACGTCGGACTGAGGGCGGCCTTGTCATCGTTGTACTTTTCATTACTTACTTTAGTATAGTGCTTGAGCTTGCTAGATACTAGAATACAGACAAAGTAGTGCGTCTTATCATATACCTAGCTGCTGGTGTATCATGTCACTAGGTTATGACAAAGCAGCTTACTCTTAAATCCGCTATACAGAACAGTCGGCCACTATGGTGGCCGCTGACAGCATTGTCCTTTGTGTCGGGCTATATGCTTGGACACCCTAGCATAAGCTGGGTGCTTTTCGCTGGGTTAGTTTATTTTACACTTCCCTATAATCTTTTGCGTGCTGGGCTAGATCGAGGTTTTGATCGGCTCGCTCAAATAGCGATTGGTTTGTCGATCACATTTGGCGCCTACTTTTTCATAATTGGCAGCAGGACTAGTTGTATCATCCTTGGTCTCTTACTTATTATTGCAGTCGGGGATTCTGTTCCCCCGTTGCGATTTCGATCTATTCCAATAGTTGACGGCTTAAGTTTTGCTCTCCAACTAGTTCTCCCACTCTTGTTTGGCTTAGCTTTGGGGGAGGCTCAGAGTTGGTATTGGCCGGCCGTGATAAGCTTTGTAGTTTGGGGCTTTGGGAGTTATGCATTATCAACAATTCCCACTCTTAGCCACAAACGTAGTCTGACAGAGCGCTCAATAGCAACTATATTTGGTACGCGCCTAACTGCTCTTATAAGCTTATGGTTCTATCTGGCTAGTGCGCTAGTGGTGGCGGTAAGCTATGCTCCTGCGGGCATTCTAGCGGGTGGATTGATGGGATTTTATGTGTTGAATGTTAGTTTCTTTCTAAAATATCGTAGTGATGCTAAATCTGGTCAGTTTGCTCGCGCTTGGCGCAATAGCTTAGCACTAAATTATATTGTCGGCGGCTGGCTAGTGCTACTACTGCTGTTTACCCTTGATCCTTGGCATCTAGGCATGGCGCGCGCCACAAGCCTTGCAGAGCTATTGATTGCAATAGCAATTGCCCAGACACTTCTTATTATTCATAATCTAGCAGGCTTCGCCAGACCCAAAAACCATCGTCTCAGTGACTACCCAAAAGCTAGCATTCTTATCCATGCCTACAATCAAGCTGACAATATTGCATCTACCATGCTGGCCGCGCTTGGTCAAAATTATCCAGATTATGAGATAGTCTTTGCTGATTTAGGCTCAACTGACAACACCGCGAACATCGTTGCCAGCTATCAGGATGAGCGACTTCGAGAAATCCAAATAAAACCGACTCCGAATGATTGGTCGCTCAATAGTTGGGCTTCACAACAATTACTTGAGCACGCCAAGGGCGAAGTAGTTGTGCTACTCTCAGCCGATACCGTACTTTTGCCAGATACGCTTGGTATTATTACGAGTCTGCTCTTTGAACAAGAGCTTGATATCGTTTCACTTTTGCCGGCCGATCAAAACAAAACTTTGTCTCAGCGATTACTTTTGAGCCTCAATCGATACTTTAGACTTGGGCTATATCCAGCAGCGTATCTCAACAAAAATTTTCCTCGTCTCGCCGCTGCCTCAAGTGGACTGATGGGCTTTTCGCGCAGTGCTTTGGAGCGTATTAATGGCTTTGAGTCGGTTAAACGTAGTCCACTTGAAGATCTTGATCTGGCTGCTGAGGCCAAGCAGCGAAACTTGCGTACTGGATTTTATCTCGGAAGCGAACTGGCTACCATGCAGAATCATGCTAGCTTACGACTTATTGTGCTGCAAAATATCCAACGTTTCTATCCATCGCTGCGCTTCAGCTATCCATTAGCAGTTGCAATGATCACTGGCGGACTTTTTGTTCTCGTACTTCCCTTACCAATTTTTGTATTTGAGCTCGCACAAGGTCACACCCACCTTGCTATCTTGTTCGGACTTGGCTTGATCATGAATGTAGTAAATCGTTTGATAATTGCCGCAACTTCACGTCAGAGCTATGTGGCAACAATCTTTTATCCCCTGACAAGCTTTGTAGCGTTATTGCTTGTACTTGTGTCAATGCTGCAATATGAACTGTTCAAGCCTCGTTGGCAAAATAGAACCGAGCTCTAAGCTCTATTTCTTCTTATCCTTCTTTTTATCGCCTGGTTTTGGCAGAAGTGGGCTCACTGCCACAAGAATAACTGCAACTAAGCCCAAGCCGATAGCATATGGCGCAAGTCCGTGGAGGCCATAGCGCAATATTCCCCGCGCGACCTCCAATGGCGCTTTATCGCCAGATAGTGTGGCTGAGGCAAAAATTGTATGCTCAAGCAAGAAAACAAAAGGATAGCTTAGAAAAATAATTATTATGGCGGCCAACCCAAAAGAAAACCCGACTCGCCTTCCCATTCGTCGCTTGTTGTGCCAGCTTAAGACTATGAGCAGTACTAGACTAATGAGCACAATAATAAATTCAATCACAAGGCTACGTTCAAGATTCTTGTAATTTGTGCGCAATATATTTAGAGTAGGCTGTTGATCGGACCCAGGTAGTTCATCTCCGCCTGCTGTCTTACCAAAAAGCGCCAAATGATCAGGAATTACCCGGGTAACCTCAAAGCTTACCTGGTCGCTTGAAGCAATATTTGTAGCAGCAGTGGCCGATACGAGACTGTCTTTGAGTGGTACCAAATCAAAATTAAAGTCAGGTGGAGCTGACTCACCATTCTTAACCCAAGCAGCTGTAGCTTTGAGTTCTGGCTGAATAAGTTGCTCGACAGTTTTATTGGTAACTGTTTGATCAACGGCAGTATTGAGGGGTGCTTTGTATGCTTCATTGGCACTCTCGTTTATGCTTTTGTGTAATTCGGTTTTGACTGTCGTAGCTGCTGCCGAATATACTCCGCTACTCTTTAATGCATTATTGAGCGCATTACCAGAGCCTATTATCTGCGTTAGGCGTAAGCTAATTGCCAGCGCACTCAGCGCACAAGCACTTACGATGATCATTACTTTTGCAAAAAATCGCATATCCGCCCTATTGTATCATAAGCGCTTTATGGAACTATGTGATACTGACCAGTCTTGAGTCTGCCAAGTTCAAATTCTCCTACTTTGGTGCGCACTAAACTAAGTACACTCAGCCCAGCCATCCCAGCCATTCGACGAACTTGTCGATTGAGTCCAGTGGTGATCACTATTTCAAGCTCACGTGGCGCGCGCTGTTGAACCCGCGCTGCTTTGACGGTTTGATGGTCAATAGTCTGAGCTAAGCGTAATTGAGCGAGGTGTTTTGAAGTTAACTCCTCTTGAACAGTAATAATATATGTTTTCTCGTGCTGATTGCTCGGATGAGCTAAGCGTTGGATCATCTCTCCGTCATCCGAGAGCACCAGCAGCCCTTCACTATCTATATCGAGTCGACCAGCAAGCTTGAATTTAGCGTATTGTGACGGTAGCAATTCAAAAATTGAATGCTGGCCGGCCTGAGCTCGGTGTGAGCAGACATAGCCAGCTGGCTTATTAAATAAAATCGTCGTGAAAGTGGTGTGAATCAATTTTCGACTCACTCCCTTTGCAGTTACTGTGTCATTAATAGCTATTTGTGTAGAAAAATCACGACACTGCTTTGCATTGACTAGCACTTGTCCCGACTCTATTAAGCTGTCTGCTGCCCGGCGCGAGTCGGCTAACCCGAGTCGAACCAATGCGGCATTGAGTCTCATTTTTTTGGTTTCATAGTTGGGAAAAATATTACATCGCGCAGACTAGATTGACCAAGCAGAAG
>JBBSBN010000032.1:0-6577 GCA_038251205.1 Candidatus Saccharimonadia bacterium
ATGAGATTGCCGCTGTTTCACTTGGTCTTGGTTTTGGTTGTTTCTACGCAGTTCACCATGGAGTTGAAGCTTGGGTAGCAATCTCATTGCCAATTATGTCATTTCTTTTCTTTGCTGGACTGAACCACCTCTATGAGATTGTAAGGAAGAAGAATTATGCTCCCAATAACACCGCAATATAGATTTGGGATTTTGGTGTTCCAATCTCGCTCGCGTTTCTCTTACTCAACATCGTCAAATTCTAAGGGCAATTTGCTTGATCAGAAATGCTACTAGAGATACCTCGAGTAGCATTGCATCTGCTAAGTGATATAATCGGTATATAAATAGGGGAGCTATATGTCAGCAGGGGATCCAGTACGAGACTCAGCTCAACAAACCCGAGAGCAGGCAAAGGAGCACCGGGAACAAGCTGCAGAGATGCACAGAGCCGCTACCGAGGTTGAACGTACCGCAACGGAGCTAGAACGCGAAGCAAGCATGCTTGAGCAGCGTGCGCGAGAATCAGATGCTGCCGAACAACGTGCCGAGCAAGCCTTGAACAAGCTTAATGATCTCAAATAATAGCAAATGGCAATAAGTCCTCGATGTGATATGTGCGGCAAGGAGTTGACAGACTATGGCGCGCTATTATTTAGTCCACCAGACAACGATAGTATGGTAGCGAAGTTTCACATTTGCAAACCTTGCTATGGCACATTGCTTGATCAGATGGTATGACAAAGTTCCAGCAAGCTGTCCTTGGAGTTTCACGAATTATTCCGCCCGGTAGCGTAATGAGCTATGGGCAGGTAGCGGCTTATATTGGGGCGCCTCGAGCCGCGAGGCAAGTCGGCTGGGCACTGCGTAGTCTTGAGGGTACTCCAGATTTTCCTTGGTGGCGCATCATCAGCAATACTGGCTCAATCACTATAAAAGGGAATGAATTCAATAGTCGTGATATACAGAAAAAGCACCTTGAAGCTGAAGGAGTACTAATAAGTCACGAACTCAAAATTGACATAGAACGATACCGTTATTTCGCGACCGCTAAGCAACTACAATCATTCGAACTTGAGCAATCATATATTGAAACAGTGTTACGCGAATTCTATCCTGAATCATCTGCCGTGACTACGAACGCGCGCTCGGAAACCAACAACAAAAGAAGCTCCTAACCCTATACCGCCAACAAGAAGTAAAATTCCCGCAGCGTCCCAGCTAAACCGGGGTGATGCATAGGTATAGGTATAGTCAGCTTGACTGGGAGGGGGCGTAGTAGGCGCTATATTAGCAGCTCCGTTGACTGCCTGATGGGCATTCAAGTAATTCGTGACGCAATGAGCCTGTGTGATTGAATCCGAATGACTGGCACACGCCGATTGGGCCTCTTGGTAGAGGGAGCCATTAGCGGCAGGTGTTTGAGAAGCCTGGGTAGCCGCTGCGGCTCGTCCGTAGGAGCCATCTAGTATAAAAGTTGTAGTGGTGTTCATATGCTTTCTGACATAAGCTTTGAGTTCGCCTCGTGCAATAGTCGTGTCTTTGCTAGCCCTATCAGCGGACAGTATAGTATTTTTCTGGAGTGTGGCCATGCTATGATTACGCGACCACAAGAAAAGTCCGGCTGCAAACAATACGGCCGAAATAATCCAAAACATGCGACTTTTCATAGTTCTATTATAAAAATGCTAGACATGAAATACAACTAATGCCTAATTTGTGCAAAGCGGACTTGGCTTGCCGCTCAGACGCTGAGTAATATCAACATAGGTAAAAGCCTGCTGGCGGCCTGCAGGGAGCCCGTACGAGCATTGCGGCAGATAAGACATAGTTGACCCAAAGTAGGTGTTGAACACAAGTCGAAAGACATTGACTGAGTCAGCGCCGGCATTCATAGCTTCCTGGCTAGCAGCCGGAATATGGTAAGCTGCCAATATTCCGTATTTCATCTTAAGTGCTGCATCACTCCAGCTACGCATATCAACCTGCTGCACTTGATGATTTGCACTGGTCGAGTCAAAGTTTTGATCTATCAGGTGCATTGGGTATGGCCCCTCATCGGCCTGTAGAATTATCACTGCTTGACCTTGACTGTTTTTCTTAATCGAGTCAATAACTTCTCGCATTTGACTATTAATGTACTTAACTTGACCGATATACTTATCAGTCACGAGTTTTCCTTCATTATTCACCCCCGGAGTTGTCGAGAGTGATCCGTCGGCATTAAAATAAAAAGGATCATGGGGTACTAAAAAGTGTGCAAAGATAGCACGTCCACCTGGAGGTGCCTTCGCCAAATCGCGCAATGTATCCATTTGATATTTCACCATATTCGTATTGTCGATATCAGAAAAGGTGAGTAGTGTCCACGAACCGATGTGTATTCCCCAAGATACTAGGCGCCAATAAATGCTCTGCTGAAGCTCATTCTTGGTAAAGCTATCAAGTGTATATTTTTTGCCTGCCACAGTTAGGATGCCTTCTTTTTGATACGTTTGATCGGCGATAGATGATAAATTACTCGTCTCATACCAATTTCCGACCAGGCTGTATTTGTAGCCTTGCTTCTGCAGGGTGTTCATAACTGGTGAATCACGAACTGTCCAATTATACGGCTCAAGTGTTTGTTCAGAGGATGTGCCGAATTTATTGGTAATATTCGTCACATAATCTGCTTGCATGGTAGATGCAATCGACATAGCGGTGTAGGGATAATTGCTACGTGCATTGTTATTAACATGAAAATCTTTGGTTTTAAGATAGTCTACAAAGTCTGAGTTATCATAGCCAATCTCACGCTTGAGCATGTCAGCACTCCCGTAGCGATCAAGCACAATGTAGTAAATATCTGGCTTTGCCTTTGTGCTTGTATTATTTGGCACCACACCCGAGAGCTGGGGTGGGCGGTAAAAAAACTGCGGCCAAGCAATGGCCAAATACTTGATCGCGGGAGTGACTTGAAAAAGAAAGGTTACTGCTACGGCTAGTGTGGCAGCAGTCACTACATCATTGATGCGCTTGGTGCGAGTGCGCAGGAAATGACTAAGCCATCGTGCAATCCAACTCATCAGGACGAAAATTAAAGCCGCAAATACCAAGCTAAATAGCACAGCCTCTAATCCACTTGGTAAACTCGGAATTGGATTAAAGCTACGCATGACAGTAAAGGCAGATTGGAAGCGCCCGTCAAAATTATTAGTATATACAAATAGCACAAGCAACCCAGTAATGTATGCTGCCAGTACGTCTCGTCTAGCGCGACGAAGCGATAGTAAAGCTACGATTGTAGCAGTGATGAAGTTAAGTAGAAGGGGCAAACCAAGATCTTGAATCGATACCTCGGAACGATTTCGCATATAGTCTGCAAAGATCGGCAAGCTGGAGATGAGCACAAAGCTTGGCCACAGCCGCCACCAAATGCGAGAAAATCGTTGCTGAGAAGACAGTTCGCCCTGGAGCTTATCGGAACGCGGTGGTGATGTTTTTGATTTATGTGCCATGAGAATATTTATTCACTTAATCTAGATATTATTTGCGCTGCATAAAATATAAGCTTCGGCTTGTACCTGGTACTGGTTTTTTAGCAATAGTATGAAATTTCTTGCTAAATGCTAGTTCAAATCCTTCCGAGCTATAGTCAGGAAAAATATCTTCTCTACTTGAGAGTAGTTTTTTTACCTGAGAATCAGCTTTTGGTACAAATTCCATAATAAGCGCGGGAGCAAGCGTGGCGCAATAGTCACATATCATATCCAGAGGTACATTATTGGAAATCGCAAGGTGGTGTATAAGCGCAAGCGCCACCAATAGGTCACTCTTAGCGCGCTCAGTAAAATTGGTACGTTCTTGATTGCTCCATCCGAGATCTGGGCTGGGGTTTGTAAGATCAAGCAGGATAGGAAGTATGTGTGTCTGCTGACCATCACGAACTTCACGATAATTCTGCTCTACTGCCAGGGGATCGATATCAGCACTAATCACCAGTGCCCCAGTTGCCTTGGCAATAATACGACTGAAATGACCATTGTTTGCGCCGAGATCTACTACACGCTTAGGCTTAGCTTGAACTGCGAGCTTGCTCACAATTACACCTTTTTGAGCAAAGCTTTTGGTACTGTAATTAGTAGCGTTATAATAGTTTCCCCACTCTGTGCTAACCTTGGGTAATTCCAAACTTTTGACCGCACGGTGCAAGCTATCAATCAGACCAAGCAGAGCAGTACGACTCATCTTGGTTTGTGGCTTCGTACCACTACCTTGGTGTTTGGTCTGCATACGAGCATGGAAATTCAAATGAGTAATCAGTGCTGGTCGAAGACGAGCTCGACGAGGCAAGAGTTCAGCCGCCAGCTGAAGCGGTATGCCATCGATATAGACACGTAAAAGCTGTAAAAGTGCTGGGTCTCGATAGCTCATAAGTGCTAGGGGAGCTAGAAAATGCTGACAAAATTGCCGATATGCTACCCATGGCTCACCGGCATGATACTTATCAAAAGAAAGCGTGTCGATCAGCCTTGGCAGTCCATCGATATATTGAATATTGTACGCTGAGGCATCACGTAAGCTCATTTCTCGCTCTAATGCCAACTGCTGTATCCGTAGGGTCGCAAGTGCTGCATCCTTGAGTTGCGAGAAGGACCATTCGTAAGGGTATGAGATAAAGGGAATTAATTCTGGCTTGATAAGCCTATATGCACTTGGAGGGGTTTCTGTTTCCGATAATTCGCGATGCTTAATGATTAAGTCATTTTCTAGCAGCAGTTGATAGAGACCGCTTCTCATCAGCCCATCATAGCCTTCTTTGCCAGCTAGATTTATCTGACGATAAGCCCGGCTACCTCGCCAAAATACATAGCCTCGATTATCACGAAACGAGGATGGCTCACGTTGTGCAGGGGCTGACATGGGTGCCGCCATAGCAATTACTCATTTTCATTAATTTGAGACTTTTTTTTAACATCAGATTTACCGCTAGCCGGGTTTTTAAAGCGTCCCAGCAATGCTTTAATGTGGGTACGAGCAAAGAAGCTAACTCCCAGCACTGCGCCCACAACTGCTTGGACGATGAAGCTACCATTACTAGGGTCAAGATACGCGAGCAGAAATTTCAAACCTACCTCCTGGTGTAGTGGATTATCCGAATTAGTATTACCAGCATTGTGCCAATTTAGTATGAGAACCAACTGAGAATGAGCTGGAACCATCTATCTGTTTTGATCGCAATATATGCATTGTAACAAACTACTCTACCGACTGACCAGTTCAAAATAGTTTTAAACGGTCATTTGCAACTAGCTTTGATAGGCGGGGATATTGAGTAGTGTATCTACGGTCACAAATTGATAGCCAGCCTGCTTGAGCCGGGGGATTAAAATCTCTATAGCCCGGGCAGTCTCTGCGCGATCACCACCTTTAGCATTATAGCCGTCATGAAAAATAAGAATACTGCCCGGCCTTGCAGACTTAGTAGCTGAAGTGGCAATGCGCTGAGCCGAAGGCTGCAGAACTTCCCAATTGTTGCCAAAACTACCCGATATCGCCACGAGCTTATTCTGGCGCACTATCTTGAGTAGTGTACGAGTGCGAAACAACCATGGCGAGCGAAAGAGATGAGGCTGATGCCCAATAACTTTATTAACTAAACTTTGATTACGAACTAACTCATCGGTAAAAAGTTTACTCGATCGATAAATGCGAAAACGATGGCTATAGAGATGATTGCCAATCGTGTGTCCCTCAGCAGCCAATCGCTTTGTGATCTCAGGGTGTCGTTCAATATTCCCACCAACCTGAAAGAATGTGGCCGGAACATGGTGTTTTTTCAATATGTCAGCAATATGTTCAGTATCAGCTCCATTAGGTCCATCATCAAAGCTTAAAGCAATAATTTTTTCTTTGGTTGAAGAGTTGTCGTAGAACTTACCGTTTAAATCTGTGAATCTAAAGATTGGCATATTTTCGCCTTCCATATCAAAATGCTCTTTCTCAGTTACAGCCATTTGTTTACTATAAATCCCAATGTTTTCATCATCTGAACTCAACTCAAATAGTTGATAGACTGGTTTTCCTTGTGTTACTTTAATTTTAAAAGCAACCACATTAGCCTCTATTAGCTTATTTAAAAAAGCTTTCTTATCTATCATCGACGAATCAAGGTCTAAGCCAATAAAATTTTGAGATAAGCGGACGTTGTAGTAAGTGTAATTATACCAGGTCATGAAGTCTTTAGTAAGCATTTTCCAATCGGTGTAAAATTCTATGTCTGAGACAGCTTTATTGGCCTGTGAATAAATCCGTTCACTCTTATTTGCTTCTGGATTTTTATTTGTTTCACCGTTATTACAGGAGAGAAGTAATGATGCCAGTATTAATAAAATAGTCTGAAAATGTGTATTCATAAAATATTGAGTAGAGGATGGTTTATTTTAATTACGTATAAGGAGGGTACTGCTGCTGACTAGGGATTGTATAGTGTACCGCCTGGTACCGCAGCCGAGCTTTGATTTTAATTTTGAAGATAGGAATTTTGGCATTCGTTTGGTTTGTTGGCAACGACCAGGTGTAAATGGTTTGTTCTCTGTTTACCGGACAGTTATGC
>JBBSBN010000033.1:0-6393 GCA_038251205.1 Candidatus Saccharimonadia bacterium
GCAAGACTTCGTCAAGCAAAACTGGCTGATGTTGTTCCATTCTGTCAAGGTTACCTATTCAGCAGCCAGTTGTCTAATTTTTGTTTTTGTTTTTGAGTTGTTAAAAAGTTATGTGTGTCAGGACGATAAGTCCTGAGAAGTGTGTGAGGTGGAGTTTTGTTGTTTTTTCGTATGGTGCCAGGGTTTTTTGCGTGCTTACCCGTAATAGTCGCACGTACTGACTGCCAAATAGCTAATCTTGGTTTGGGTTTTTGTTTTTATTGTTTTGTAAAAGTGCTTGTATGGCTTCAGCTTGCGCTGATTCGCCAGTATTTACCGACTCGCACTACGGTAACTGCGTGCTTTATACCGGCATATCGCAGTAGGTGCGGTTCGATCACTACTCTGCCCTGCTTTGCGTCCAGACTGGCGGTGGTTTTACCGCTGCGGAACTGGACGTTCAGATCGGCTGTATGCTCGTCTAGGATATCACCCTCCAAGGCGCTTTCCATTTCCCTATCCCAGACAGTTTGACTATAGAGGTGCAGGTACTTTCCAAAGCCGCGGGTAATAACGACTTGATTGCCGAGCTGCTTTCGGAGCTCGACCGGAATGGTTAGACGATGTTTGTCATCAAGTTTTCTTTCAAAGTAGTCTGTCATATCTGTCATCTTACCCACAATTACCCACTAGATCTAGTATATCTGGATATGCTACCCACCACAATATATATCAGCGAAAAAAGCTCATCAGCCCACTATCTGATAAGCTAGGTGGTTTTCCGAACGTCTACCACACGATCTCCACACTTTATCCACAGGATAATTATTGCTAGGCTAACTTGTTGTCGAGATAGGCTTTCAGTTGATCGATCTTAATTCGTTGCTGGCTCATGGTGTCGCGGTCTCGAATAGTGACGGATTGATCCTCGAGACTATCAAAGTCCACGGTGACACAGTAAGGTGTGCCGATTTCGTCCTGGCGACGATAACGTCGGCCAATGCTTTGGGTTTCGTCGTACTCAACATTGTAATTTCCGGCAATATCGGCAAAGACTTCTTTACCAAGCTTGTTAAGCTCTGGCTTCTTTGATAAAGGTAAAATTGCTACTTTGACAGGTGCTAGCTCGATCGGTAGCTTTAGGACGATTCTTTTCTCCCCCTTCACTTCTTCCTCGTGATAGCTAGAAGAAAGTACCGCCAGCAATATGCGCCCGACTCCAAAAGTAGGCTCAAGTACGTATGGTACTACTCGCTGACCGCTTTCTTCATCGAAATAGCTTAAGTCCTTACCACTATGCTCCATGTGTTGCTTTAGGTCATAATCTGTCCGACTGGCAATAGCGGCAATTTCTCGCTGACCAAATGGATAGTCAAACTCAATATCAATCGTCCGATCAGAGTAATGCGCCCGATCATCAGGACCCTTTTCATTATTATGAAGTTTGTCTTTCGCAAGGCCGATACGCTCAAACCAGGCGTATTCAGCTTCAAGCAGTTCCTCAAACTTGGCTTTGGATTGCTCGGGCATGACGAAATACTCAAATTCCATAATCTCGAGCTCTCGGACTCGAAAAATAAAATCACCCGGAGTTATCTCATTACGAAAACTCTTTCCGATTTGGGCAATACCAAATGGCAACCTAATCCGCATTGTATCAAGAACATTCTTAAAGTTTACGAAAATTCCTCCGGCTGTCTCTGGGCGCAAATAAGCACTAGCACCATCGTCCTCTATTGGCCCGACTTTAGTGCTAAACATAAGATTAAAAAGTTTAGGGTCTGTCAGCTCATTCCCATCAGGACTTTTTTTACCCGCTAGCGCACGTTTAAGTTCTTCAAGATCAGTTGTTTCGATTCCAGCTAGATGATCGGCTCGATAACGCTTCTTGGTAACTTTGTCATCCACCATGGGATCGACAAATTTATCGGTGTGACCCGAAGCTTCCCACAACTTAGGATTTTGAATGATAGAACTATCGAGACCTACCATATCAGCGCGTTTATAGACGAATTCGCGCCACCAGCTAGCTTTGATGTTATTTGCCAGCTCTACCCCGAGAGGCCCATAGTCCCAGAATCCGGAGATACCACCATAGATTTCGCTGGCTTGAAATACAAAACCACGTCGCTTAGCAAAGCTAACCAACGCCTCCATACTAAGATCGGGCTTATTCATAGGTATATTATAGCTGAAAACCAGCTCATAAGCCTAGAGCAAGACTAGTGACTTAAATTCAATCCCGAATCGATACTGGTAAAACTGCAAGAGTGCGGCTTGAGCCTTCTTGCTGAGAGGTAGCACTTCTTTGACCCGAGCTACATCCGACAGATTGGCCATCTGGCAGAGCTTCCATAGCTTAAGCATGCGAGCTGATATTGGAATTGAAACTAGCCCGCGGTTTTGATTTGAGAACGTCCCGTGTTCTAAATCAAGCTCAAGATCATTACCCTGTCCCGAAATTGGTACTTCAGGTAGATATCCTAATGTATCGAGCAAACAGAAACAGAAATATTGTGTTACTACTGTCGGCGGCACCGCTTCTGCCAGACTTACGAAACACTCAAGTAGCAGCTCATACACCCCTTCAAGGACTTGGTGTTCCGCCGTGCTTCGTTCGGTTATTTCCATCATAAACCAACCGGCTCGGACAGCATCATAGCCAAGTTGCTCCACTTTGAATACTTGATTAGCTCGAGCACCAATTACTGTATCCAATCCGCCCTTACCTTTGACGAGCCGCAGCTCAATGGCAATAAATGGCTCCAAGTTCCCAGCTAGTCGACTTTTGATTTTGCGCACTCCCCTAGCAACTGCTGCAGTTTTTCCCATTTGCGGTGAAAAAAATGTAATAATGCGGTCGGCTTCGCCAAAATTATGTCGTTTGAGTACTATTGCGTCAAGCTCATGATATTTCATGTTTTGTGCTCGATCGCCCGTCTTACCCAGTCAACTACCTCATCAGGAGTCGTTTGTGATTTTACTAGGTAGGCCACTACACCGAGTAACTCTCCGAGTTCGGGGGTTAATTCGATCTCGACTCGATGAAGGTTGGTGAGAATAATTACTGGTACTGATCTCAGACGTGTATGCGCCCGCAAGTCTTTTAAGATTCGCAATCCGTTTACCTTGGGAAGTAATATATCCAGCACAATCACAGCAGGCGCTATGGTTTGAACCAGGGTCCATAACTCATCGGCTTCGCCGGCTATTTCGACTTGGTACCCTGCCTTCTGTAGACGTAGTTGATACATTTGAGCCAGCAAGCGATCATCTTCGACTAAAATAATATTTGATTTAATGGTTTTTTTTGTAGTCATTTGCTTTGCTCAATTTCGGGCAGAGAGTGATTTTTTGCCTTCTCTATTTTGAGTACCAATTGGCGGGCGCGTACAAAACCGACAGTAATAGTGCCACGACGTAATGACATACGCCCGCCTACCTTCAAAACAAGCAGCCGCACCAGAAATAATAAGGCTTGATCGGTTTGAGTATTTGATAGATTTCGCCGAAGAATTGCACTCGATTGCAAGCTATTGAAATCAGCTGCTTGCAACTTCAGCTGCTTGCTGGTAAAGCGTAAGTAAACAAGCTCACCTTTGGCTTCGGCCGTGATGATCACTGCTATTGGCTCAGCGCTTAAGCTTGCGAAAAAACTAATGAGAAGTTGCAGGATCTCGATCACAAACTGAGGATGAGTCTGCACCAGAGGCAAGTGATAAATACGTTTATACTCAATGGACAGATTGCTGTCTTGGGACTGCTCGTCTAGCTCCTTGAGCTGTCGTGCTACAATTCGGTCAAGCGAAACCGGCTGGGGTTGATTCACTTCCAGGCGTAATAAAACACGATAACTCTCAAGCGCCGCCATTACTACTTTGGCTCGGTCGAGACTTTGGCGTAGGCCTCTGACCGGCGGATCGCCTGGATGCGTCGCCTCTTGCATCATGTCGACATAACCGTCAGCGGCTGCCAAAGCATTCTTAAGCTGATGCAGCAATTGTACTGCCAGCCAAACAAAGTCATCGCTTGAAATTCTACTACCCTCCTCAGCTTTAGTTGCGTCGTCATTGGCGCCTAAGGCCTACTTCTAGGCTACCGCTTTTACGGAAGCTGCTCAAGCGTTAGTGCTTTACCTAGGGATTAATTTTTATCTTGTCGAGAATCTCGTCGAAATAGCTGCCATATTTAGCATTATCATCGGTCTGAAGTGTGAGCACTTTGTCGCGGACCTTAATAATTACAACTGTTCCATTTGCAAATTTAGCATCAATCTTACCGGTGTATTTGGCTGCTTCAATATTTGAGATACGAGTATCCACTCCCACCAGTGCACCTTTTGAAGTTTTAACCTTGCTTGCATAGCTTTTTTTCAGATCATCGTAGTTAGCAGCTTTCATGTTGACCCGCAATGCAAAAAAATCACTTGGTTCATCTACATAATCTGGGTTTGCATAGGCGTTGTAGAGTGTATTATTGAGATTTACTACATAGCTCCAGTTGCGAGGAAATGTGACAACAAAAGCACCGAATGGATCTGGTGCCCGATATGTTCGAGGTGGGTTCTCTGAAATATTTTTGATCTCGGCCGCATCTGCTTTCTTTTGGTCTTGCCTGCCGGTTGCCTCTCCGGAAGAGAAAGTGGCATTAAGTTTTTTACTGGTGGCGAAAGCTTTGGAAGAAAGATATGCTACGGTTCCAAGTAGTAAAACTGCCACAACAGATACTAGAATAAGATTAGTCTTGGCTTTACTCAGCTTGTCTTGAGTTGATTGACTTGGCTGGGGTCCGCCAGCTGGAGCTGGAGGCGTTCCCCCACCCATTTGGTAATGACTAGGCTGACCTTGTTCTAGTGGATTTGGCGACTGAGTCGGCGTGTTTGGATTCATGCCTGCTACTTTTTGACGTGCTCTTGCCCGGGCTCCCAATCAACTGGACACAGTCCGCCCGACTGCAATGCTTGTACGACTCGCAATGTCTCATGGACACTGCGGCCGACGTTACTATCTGATATGACAATATAACGTAAGTTACCATCTGGATCTATTACAAAAGTACCCCGCTCAGCTTCGCCGTTGCTTTCGTTTAAGACTTCGTAGTCACGTGCTAGGGTGTGCATAGTATCGGCAAGTACGGGAAATTTGACTTCTGGCAGGTCTTTTTCGTACCAAGCTTTATGTGAGTAAACACTGTCGGTACTGGCGGCAAGAATGGTTACGCCCAGCTTTTCAAAATCAGCAAATTGCTTTGCAAAGCCACGAATTTCGGTCGGACAGACAAAGGTGAAATCTCGTGGATAGAAAAATAGTATTATCCACTTTCCTTTTAGACCAGTTAGGCTGATCTCAGTATAGTCGCCACTCTGACCTTTGACATAGGCTGGCTGTTTGAAATCGGGGGCTGGTTGGTTTAGTCTAAGCATGGTTACTCCTTTTGAATATCACTTAGGCGCTAAGGCCGTACTTTTCTAGACGAGCATTAATTTCATCCCAATCAATAAGTGCCATAAATTTTGCGATATAATCTTTGCGTGCTGTGGCATAGTCTAAGAAATAGGCGTGCTCATAAACATCAAGAATGACCAGGGCAATAGTATTCCAGACACCACCCTGATTGTGGGCATCGCAAATATAATTCTCGAGCACCTTTCGGTCCAGATCATAGGCAAGCACCACCCAGCCTCGTGCCGCCATGCCAAGTGCAGCAAACTGCTCGTGCCACTTAGCGACATCATTAAAATCACGCACTAACAGCTGGGAAATCTTGCCAGCTGGCTCAGCCGCGACACCCGCTTTCATCCCATCAAAGTAGCCTTCATGGAGCTTAACGCCATTGAGAGCAAAACCCTTTTCGACATTCAGTTCACGTAGCTCACTGTAGGTTTGATTTGTAGAAGCCAAATCAACTCCAACGAGTTTCTCGCTAATCTCGTTATATTTATTAACATATCCCGAGTAGAGTTTGTCGTGATGTTCAGAAAGTTGCTTCGGGCTCAAGCCGGGAAGTTCACTATATTTTAGGGGTTTTGGTTCGAGTTTTGCCATCTCTTCTATTGTAGCGAGGCGGGAGCTGCCAGTCAAAACTTATAAATATATGCATTTTTGGTTTTTTTGCTTGATTGAAGCTTGGGTAATGCAAAAGTATAGCTTATGAGCTTGCTACCAGGTCGTAGCTCAGCCGTAACTTTTTTCTTTAGTCGTGCCATGAAATGTTCAATCAAAAAGACATATACAACATCAGCTTTATTTAAATCGGCCCGCCAGAAACTACGCAGGTATACTCGTCCTCCGTATCGACGCAGTCGCAGCCAGCTTATGAGCCAAAGTATTGGATTTAGCTCATAGCCCACGACGATCGCACCTGCTTGAGCAGCCTGGATAAGTACTCCTCCGCTGCCACAGCCAAGATCATAGA
>JBBSBN010000034.1:0-6183 GCA_038251205.1 Candidatus Saccharimonadia bacterium
AAGATTGCAAAAACTACCTCGGATAAAAACACCAAAGCCAAAAAGTCTGATTCACCAAAAGTTGGAGCTAAATCATGAATCGTCTAGCAGAACGCTACCAAAAGGAAGTGAAGACTAAGCTTTTCAACGATCTCAAGCTTGCCAATGTCAACCAAACGCCACGATTGACCAAGATTGTAGTAAGTGCTGGTGTTGGTCGTGCAGTGCAGGATGATAAGTATCTCGAAACCGTTCTCGCAACATTAACAGCGGTGAGCGGTCAGCGCCCGGTTCAGACCAAAGCCAAAAACAGCATTGCGACATTTAAGCTTCGCGAAGGCAACCCGATTGGCGCCAAAGTCACCCTCCGCGGCGAGATGATGTGGAACTTCCTGGATCGCTTGATCGCGGTCACTCTTCCGCGCCTCCGTGATTTCCGCGGCCTGAATCTAAAAGCTTTTGACGGTCATGGTAATTATAATATTGGCATTACTGAGCAAGCGGTATTTCCAGAGATTAGCTACGATCAGATCAGTAATTTACATGGTTTACAGATTACTTTAGTAACAAATACAGAAGACGACAAGCAGGCTGAGGCGCTTATGCGTGAATTAGGCCTGCCACTAGAGAGGAACGAATAATGGCTCGTAAAGCATTAGTCCAACGAGAAATAAAGCGCGAACGACTGGCTATCAAGTATGCCGAGCGCCGCGCAGAATATAAGAAAGCTGGAGATTGGGAAGCCTTGGCTAAGTTACCTCGTAACTCAAATCCAATTCGCCAGCGTAACCGCTGTGAATTTACTGGTCGACCACGGGGTTATTTGCGCCGATTTGGCATGAGCCGAATCACCTTTCGCGAATATGCCAGCCGAGGTCAAGTGCCCGGTATAACGAAGTCAAGCTGGTAGGAGCAAGATCATGATGACAGATCCAATTGCAGACATGTTAACAAGAATTCGCAATGCCCAAATGCGTGAAACCGCAGAGGTAGTTTTGCCGAACTCCAAAACAAAGCTCGCTATCGCCAAGATTATGTTCGAGACCGGCTACCTAACTGACGTGAAGACTACCAAAAATGGTGCGTTTACAAGCCTCGTGCTCGGACTACGCACAGATGGTCATATTCGCTCGATTCGCCGTATTAGCAAGCCCGGTCGTCGTATTTACGCCAAAGCTGGCCGAATCCCGCGCGTACTCAACGGTCGTGGTATTATGATTGTCTCAACCTCTCGAGGCATGATGACCGATCGAGCTGCACGAGCTCAGCACCTCGGTGGTGAATTAATTTGCGAGGTGCAGTAGCATGAGTCGAATTGGCAAATTACCAATCACCATCCCTGCCGGAGTTACTGTCGAAATTACTTCAAAATCAGTAACTGTCAAAGGCTCAAAAGGCGAGCTCAGCCAGCCAGTATTTGATGGATTTACCATTGAGCAGACTGATGATCAACTTACCGTGAAACCAGTTCGAGAAGAAGATGCTGGCGGTAAGTTCTATGGGCTTCTCCGCACTCTATTGAGCAATATGATAGTTGGTGTGTCTGAAGGCTTTACTAAAGAGCTTGAAATCCAGGGTGTCGGCTACCGTGCTGCTATGAAAGGCACAAATTTAGAACTTAACCTTGGCTTCTCACACCCAGTCAACATCACCCCACCTCCAGGAGTTGAGTTGAGCGTAGCAAATAATACTCGCATCACTGTAGCTGGGTATGACAAGCAAAAAGTTGGCCTCATTGCCGCTGAGATTCGGGCACTCAAAAAACCAGAACCCTACAAAGGGAAAGGTATTCGCTATCTAGGCGAACATGTCCGCCGCAAGGCTGGTAAGACAGCCGCAAAGGGAGCAGCCTAATGCAAACAATAAATCTTAAATTACGTCGAGCTCGAGTTCGAGCTAAATTTACCGGCATTGCTGTCCGACCTCGCCTTAGTGTCCATCTGAGCAATCGCCAGGTATTGGCTCAGCTGATCAATGACGAGACTGGACAGACGTTGGCATTTAGCACTTCGCTAGCAAATGAAGCAAAGCTGAAAGGTAAAACTATGACCGAGAAAGCTAAATGGGTTGGTGAAGATATTGCCAGCAAAGCCAAAACCGTGAAAGTTGATGAGGTTGTATTTGACCGCGGCGAGCGTCGCTATCATGGTCGAGTTCGGGCTATCGCTGATGCTGCACGAACGGCCGGATTAAAGTTCTAAGGATTTGAAGGAGTTATCATGAATCCATCCTACGAAAGAGATAAAGAATTTCAAGAACGTATTATTGCGCTTGATCGGGTAACGCGTGTGGTCAAAGGTGGTCGACGCTTCCGTTTCCGAGCAACTGTGGTGATAGGCGACAGTAAAAGCAAGGTTGGAGTGGGTGTCGGCAAAGGCCGTGATACACAAACCTCCATTACAAAAGCTGTTGCTGCTGCTCGTCAGGCAATGATTGAAGCGCCAATTTTGAACGGCACAATTGCCCATGAAGTCCAAGTGAGCTTTAATGGCGCAACCGTTATGCTAAAGCCTGCTCGACCCGGTACCGGTGTCATTGCGGGAGGAGCGGTTCGCTCGGTACTCGAAGCTGCTGGGATAAAAGATATCCTGACAAAGGCACTTGGTTCAAGCAATAAGATCAATAACGCGCGAGCTACAATTGATGCCCTCGCCAGTCTTCCTAAGAATCCACCAAAACAAGAAGCACCAAA
The DNA here is from genome assembly GCA_038251205.1 of Candidatus Saccharimonadia bacterium. Lineage (GTDB taxonomy): Bacteria > Patescibacteriota > Saccharimonadia > CAILAD01 > JBBSBN01 > JBBSBN01. The sequence continues at coordinate 2,672 of JBBSBN010000034.1, forward strand.
AACTGACGAGTCGAAGAAAGTTGCTGCTAAAGCAGAGGCTAAGAAAGCCGATAAGCCAGCTAAGGCAAAAGTCACAAAGCCATCCAAGACAACGAAAGCCAAAGCTACGGAGCCTGCATCATGAAGTTTCATGAACTCGAACTAACTTCCAAGAAGAAGGGCAACCGAGTAGGCCGCGGTATTTCGGCTGGTCAGGGTAAAACAGCGGGGCGTGGTACCAAGGGCCAAAAATCCCGTACGGGAAAAAAAATAAGCCCAGGATTTGAGGGAGGCCAAACCAAACTCTCACTTCGATTGCCAAAAAAGCGTGGCTTCACTGCTAAGAATCCGATTCGTTATGAAGTGATTAATTTAGCAGATCTTGCTCGCATCTCTTCTGGGAAAATTGATAACTCAGCTTTGCACAAAGCCGGCATGATCAAACGAGAAGATGCTCGTGTTAAGTTGCTTGGTGATGGAGAAGTTTCTAAGAGTTACAAAGTAATCCTTGCCGCCGTTTCAAAAACAGCTCAAGCTCAGCTTGAAAAGGCAGGCGGCAGTTTTACTTTGGCGCCAAAAATTCAAAAAACTACCAAGCCTACCGTTGCCAAACCCAGTCCAACTCGCGATAATAGCTCTGCACTTAAAAACTAAGGCCAGAGGCGCACGCGCCTAGAGCCAAAGAGGATCTTTAGCCTAGTGAATTTTGGCATAATCACTCAAGTTTATAAGAACCGCGACTTACGCCGCCGGATCTTAATCGTACTCGCTATTGTGGCAATTTATAGCATGTTATCACATGTGCCAGTGCCGGTTAGCAATACACAGACGCTGCAAGCCTTTTTGCTTCGACTTTTCAATAGTTCGCCGATTTTGGGTTTTGCAAACATTTTCTCAGGAGGTGCGCTTGCTAGCTTTTCAATCGTACTGATGGGTATGGGGCCATATATTAATGCCAGTATTATCATGCAGCTACTCACCCAAGTAGTACCAAAGCTCGATGCCCTACAGAAGGAAGGAGAGCAAGGTCGCAACAAAATTAATTATTACACTCGTCTTTTGACTGTGCCTTTGGCGCTGGTTCAATCTGTCGCCATGGTTGCTTTTATTCGTCAGACAAGTATCAAGATCGAAGGTTTTGATCTGCTGGGCAAGCAAGGCATATTTCAGTGGGCGATCATTATCCTCTCAATTACAGCAGGGTCAATGCTGTTGATGTGGCTCGGAGAAATTATTACGGATCGCGGGATAGGGAATGGTATCTCCATCATTATCTTAGCTGCCATCGTGTCGAGACTGCCGCAAAGCCTGGGTCAAATATTTACCTTAGCGCATGGTGACGCCGCTCAGACCGTCGGTGCTTTTGCACTAATCGGTGTGTTTCTTGTGATGATATACTTCATTGTTTTGATCAATGAAGGGCAACGCAATATACCGATAAGCTATGCCAGACGCAGCTCTAATGCGGGTTCGTACTCTGCGGTTGATACTCACTTGCCCTTGCGGCTGATCACTGCCGGTGTGATCCCGATTATTTTTGCCTTAGCATTTCTGTCTGTTCCGGGATTTCTTGGCCAGCTATTCTCAAATGCTAAAGCACCCTGGCTAGCAAGTTTTGCTCGTGATATCTCGCAGTTATTCCAGCCCGGCTCTATCGTATATATCGTGAGTTATTTTGTCTTGGTTGTGGCCTTTACTTATTTCTATACAGCGGTCGTATTCAAGCCTGCTGAAATTGCCGAAAATCTACAAAAACAAGGTGGGTTTATCCCTGGCATTCGTCCCGGTACTGAGACAACAAAGTATCTTCAGAAAATCATTAATCGCTTAACGCTATCTGGAGCGCTAGCACTTGGGCTCATTGCTGTATTACCATTTGTGATTGAGCATTTTATTAAAAGTGCCCAGAATCTTGCCATTGGTGGAACAAGCCTATTAATCCTCGTGGCGGTTGTAATTGAGACAATGAAACAGATAGAAGCTCGAGCTCAAATGGCGACCTATGAAAAATATTAATCCCAACCTAAAAACCCTTTACAGAAACCAAGTTTTAATCTATAATACCCCTATAGCACATGCCTATGTCTGAATCAAAAAAGGAAGTAATCGCCGTTGAAGGCAAGGTCATCGAAACTCTACCGAACGAACAGTTCAAAGTAGAGCTGGAGAATGGTCATGTCGTTCACGCTCATATTTCGGGTAAAATGCGAATGCACTATATTCGTATCCTCCCAGGAGATCGAGTAAGTATCGAAATGACACCATACGATCTGTCAAAAGGCCGTATTACTTACCGACATAGTACAAGCTAAATATTCAAAGAGAGCCGAGTATGAAAGTACGAGCCGGAGTCAAAAAAATGTGTGCCCGTTGCCAAATCGTCCGCCGCCGTGGAGTGGTTCGGGTGATTTGTGATAATCCTAAACACAAGCAGAGACAAGGCTAATGGCTCGAGTTGCTGGCACAAACATTCCAAATGAGAAGCGTATAGAGATTGCCCTAACATATATTAAGGGAGTTGGCCTGACACGCTCGCATGCGGTGCTAGAAGCGACTGGTATCAGCCCCGATCTTCGGGTTAAGGACCTGACGGAAGGGGACCTTGCTAAGATACGTGAGCAAATCGACAAAAACTATCAAGTAGAAGCTGATCTTGCTCGCCAAGTTCAGCTCAATATCAAAAGACTCAAAGAAATCAAAGCTTATCGTGGCTTGCGCCATACGGCTGGCCTGCCATCTCGCGGTCAGCGCACCAAGACAAATGCCCGTACCAAGCGTGGCAAACGAGTCACAGTAGGCTCGGGTCGTAAGAAATCTGCCGCAAAGACCTAGATTTAGCGAAAATACACTACAACTATGGCTACTACTACCAAACCCACCAAAACAGCACGCAAACGCAAACGCGCAATTAATCTGACACGCGGTCAGGTTCATGTGCAGGCAACCTTCAATAACCCCATCATCACGATTACCGATGAAAAGGGTCAAGTAGTTTGCTGGAATAGCTCAGGTGCTGCTGGGTTTCGCGGATCACGCAAATCAACTCCATACGCAGCTCAGGTTGCTGCAGAGACCGCCATCAATAAGGCAAAGGATCAGGGTCTGGTGAGTGCCGATGTTATTGTAAAAGGCGTTGGCTCGGGTCGTGACTCAGCTGTTCGCGCCTTGCAGGCAGCTGGAGTTGCTATTAATTCAATTCGAGACATTACACCCATTCCACATAATGGCTGTCGTCCGCGTAAGGCTCGTCGAGTCTAGAACCGAGAAATATTATGGCAAGAAACCTTACAAGCATCTCTAAACTATCCCGCCGTGAAGGCCTAGCGCTTCACCCAAAGGCAGTCAAAACCATGACTCGTCGTAGCTATGTGCCTGGCGATCATGGCCAAAGTCGTCGTCCCCGACCAAGCGACTATGGCTTGCAGCTTCGTGAAAAGCAGAAAGTAAAGCGATTGTATGGCCTGCTTGAGAAGCAATTCCGCCGTTTTATTGCTGAAGCCGAGCGCCAAGAGGGGATTAGTGGCGAGAACTTG
>JBBSBN010000035.1:0-6091 GCA_038251205.1 Candidatus Saccharimonadia bacterium
TGGGCTGCATCTGATGCTAGAGATACTGCTTCTTTGGGCTTACCCAGGATTGGCTCAGCCGATTTATTGCCGTCTACACCCCCTGCAGATATTTCTTTTTTTGCTTCGGCTACAATATCTTCAAGCGTGACCTGGGATTTTACTAAGAACTTATTCACCCCCAGCTTTTCGCCTTTGGCTTTGGACTCAGGGTCAGATAATGCAGTCAACATTATCACTTTAGTGTTGGCTGTCTCGGGTGTACTTCGGATAATATCCAGCACATCAAAGCCAGATATTCGCGGCATCATTACATCAAGTAAGATTATATCGGGTTTTTCTTTGACGGCAGCAGCCAGAGCCTCTTCACCGTTACTTGCCACTGCCACCTTGTAGCCTTCAGCTTCAAAGCGAGCACTATAAATATCTCGCAAGCTTATATCATCTTCGACTAGTAGTAATTTTGGCATTTCAACCGTCACCCTCTTGCTAATTGAGTTATAAAACCCTTATGTTTCTCGATGCTAGTATATCACGGCTATTTTATCAAAGGTAGAGTGAAAGTGAAAGCTGAGCCGCGTCCAACCGTACTTTCTGCCCATATTCGGCCACCATAACGCTCTACTAAACTGCGAGTGATATATAGGCCAAGCCCTGTACCTCCAACTTCTTGAGTGATGCCGCTTTCTGCTCGATAAAATTTTTGGAATAGATGCTTCATCTCGGGTGGCGAAATACCAATACCCGTATCGACTATCTTCACACTTACCATATCATTGGTGGCGCTGAGATATATATCAACCGAGCCTTGATGGGTGTATTTAATAGCATTATCAAGAAGGTTATTGAAAATCTCACGAAGTCTATTGGGATCAACGAAGACCCGATAAACAGGCGCCACCACTCGCCCGCTCACATTTCCCCCAAGATGCAGGCCAAAACTCAGCCCTTTTTGGTTGGCAACCAATTTCATCTGCTCAGCCACTGCTTCAAGCACCTCACTGATATTAACGGCTTCCTTGTGTTCAGATAAATGATGATCATCAATAGTAGAGCTTGTTAATAAGTCTTGAAATAAGCGACCGAGATCGACAGATGCCTGGTGCGCTTTTTCGAGATAGCTTCGGGCTTTGTCGTCAATTTGGGCTAGCTTTGGATTGGTTGCCATTGAGAGATAGCCCTCGATTGCCGCCACTGGCGTACGCATCTCATGCGAGGCGGTCGAGACAAACTCGTTGCGTTCACGCTGCAATGACTTTTGCTCAGAGATATCGTGAAGTATTGCCACCACACCATCAATTGTATGATCAATCTTATATGTTGGCGCTATCGCGATCGACAAAGCTACTTTTTCTTTTTTCTTATTGATGAAGTAGTAATGATCACTGGTAAATGGTTTTTGGGTCGTCATTGCGATAGTAAAGGGGTTGGTGCGGGCGGTAATATCCTGATCATGCTCATCTTTTAATTTAACGATGGTATGAAATTGCACATCCTGGGCACTCGAAGCATCCCAGCCAGACAGTTCTTCAGCCGCTGGATTAAATAAAATAATATTTTGATTTTGATCAAGAGCGATCACTGCATCAGCCATAGCTGCCAATAGTAACTGCTCGCGTGCCGTAGTATTTGTAAGCTCACCGCGAAGATTCTGGTGCGCTAATTGCTCGCCAGTAATATCACGGGATTGCCGCGTGAGCAGAATGTTTAAAATAATTGCTGCAACGCCAGTTAATAGTAGTACGCCAAAACCAATGACAGCCCAACCGCCGGATGGATGTTGGGAGAATAAAGCCACAATAATCACAACAAAACCAATACTCTCGATGAGAGATATTGTAATTATTGTATTACGTCGCTGTTTTGCCGACCTGTTAACCTTCTCCAATTAATCGCCCATGTTGTTTATTCTTGTGTAAGTATAGCAATATTATAATAGCTGATAAGCTGGGTAGTCGGCCATGGTTTTATTCTGCACTGGCGTGGTTAGTGTGACATATGCGCTTGCTCGCATCCAACAATCTCGGTTATAATCTGATAAAGGTAATGTTTTAGATTTATGGCGAGAAGAAATACTCCCAGAATAAAATCAAAAGCTTTTTTTAACCGGCCAGTACTGGTCATGTTTTTAGCTCTTTTTATTGTTGTCGGTACGATCGCAGTTTACTATAGCTTTGCCGCAGGGATTCCGAGTGTAAATACCAACGCCGATTACTGGCGACCACGAATTGCAAAATGTGAGTCTGGCGGAAGCTACGGGGCAATCAATAATGCTGGATATTATGGAGCATATCAATTCGACGTAGGTACCTGGAATGGCTATGGAGGTTATATGCGTCCTGACCAAGCTCCGCCTGCGATACAAGATGCTAAGTTTAATGAAACGTTTGCCAGACGAGGTAGTCAGCCATGGAATAGTAGCTACTTTTGCTGGAGTCGCGGCACAGCCATCGTCACCCCGCCCCCACCGCCACTTTTTGTACCAAAACTTACTACTTATAATGTAACCGTCACCGGACAAGTAGTAGTGAATGGTGCTCCGGTACCAAATGTGAAGATCAATACCTGCGGTAATACCGGCGATGATTTTAAGACTGATGCGGGTGGTAACTTTGCATTTGTAATTGCTTCCGGCAAAGACTTTTGCGTGCGAGCCACCGAGGGCTTACCGGCTGGCTCCACCCTTACGAGCACAAATAATAACTTCGAGAATAGAAATGCTACGACTTATGAATATCAAGTTGCTGGCCAAAATGACTTTCATAATCTATGGGCATTGTTCTCGCCTTCTTATCGCTGGGATCGCGGGGTTGATTCTGGCTATGTACTGAACTATAAGACACCTTAGTAATCTTCGACCCCTTCAACTGAACCAATAGCCCTTGTGAAACTTTGCAAGAAATTGCGGAGTCCCTCCGGGCGTTTCGCATTGGAATAATAAAAAGACATTTGCAGGTCTTAAGCATAAAAACAATGGTGATCCCACGGGGAGTCGAACCCCGGTTACCAGGATGAGAACCTGGCGTCCTAACCACTAGACGATGGGACCAATCAGCAGAATTGAACTAGCCTACGATACCATAATTTATCTCTCATTTCCAGCCTAGACAATAAAATTGCCGAGCATTATGATAGATTTAGTAATTCGGTGTGTGAGGTGATGTGACGCACAAGGGTTATTTTTTAATCCTTTCCTGTTTCATCATATCGCGTGGGCGGCCCCTGTGAATTAGTAAGCATTACTAGTTTGACAGGGCCTTTTATGCTATATATAGTGTATTAAAGCGTGCCTAAGACACTAGGCCAAGATCAATGAGGGAGGGTGTATGAGTATTACTACGATTAAAAAAAGAAATGGTCAGGTCGTTGATTTTGACCGTAGTCGCATTGAAATTGCGATTGCTAAAGCTAGCCTAGCTGTCGATGATGAGGTCGCAGCCGAAGACGTGCCACTGCTAGTGGACAATATAATGAGCCAGCTTGATGTGCTCTACCCCGAATCTACACCCGATGTGGAGTCGGTCCAGGATCATGTTGAGCGGGAGCTCATGCGAGCAGGCCATTATAATACCGTGCGGGCCTATATTATTTATCGTGAGCGTCACAAAGGATTGCGAAGCCAAGCTCAGGCCGAGAGTGCTGAAAAGCTTGAGGCCAGCGAACTCCGAGTTACAAAGCGCGATGGTAGCACCGAATATTTCAGTTATGCCAAGCTTATCAAAGAGTACATTCGGGCTGCCCACGGCATCGAAGATCGGGTGGATGTAGATGAGCTCGCTCAATTAGTTAAAACAAATCTCTACGACGGCATTCCCATTGATGAGCTTGTCGATTCGATGATTATGGCCGCCAAAGCCTATATTGAACGGGATGGTGCTTACTCACAGCTAGCCGCCCGGCTCTTGCGCCAGAAAATTTATCAAGAAGTTCTAGAGCTCGATCTCTATGACAGCGCCGTAGATGCTCAACGTGAACAATTTGCCAAGCTCATCGAGTCTTCTGTCAAAGAAGGCTTGCTTGATAAGCGTTTGCTGGGTTTCGATCTCAAAGCAATTGCAAATGCTATCAAGCCAGAACGAGATGATCTCTTCGATTATATGGGCCTACATATGCTCTACGACCGCTACTTGCTTCGTAGTGAGGGTCGAGCTCGCATTATGGAAACACCCCAAATGTTTTGGCTCCGTGTTGCTATGGGCACAGCTCTATTTGAAGGCCGCGATAAAACAAAACGCGCCATTGAATTCTATGAAATACTCTCCTCGCTACGGTATGTCTCTTCGAGTCCGACCCTCTTTAATGCTGGGACAAACTTTCACCAGCTATCATCATGCTTTCTCAATACCGTCGATGATGATTTAAAGAATATATTTAAAGTCTTTCATGATAACGCACAAATGAGTAAATATTCTGGCGGTATCGCAACTGATTGGACAAATATACGCGCCACTGGCTCGCTGATAAAAACCGTAAATATTTCAAGCCAGGGTGTAATCCCTTTTCTTAAGATTGCAAACGATGTAACTGTCGCAATTGCAAGATCTGGTCGTCGAATAGGCGCAACCTGCGTATACCTTGAAAATTGGCACATGGACTTTGAGGATTACTTGGAGCTTAAAAAAGGAACAGGTGATGAGCGGCGGCGCACGCATGACATGAATACTGCGGCTTGGATATCAGATCTTTTCATGCAACGAGTCGCTGAAGATGGCCCTTGGACCCTATTCTCCCCCGATGAGACCCCCGATCTACATCACCTCTACGGCAAAGCTTTTGCCAAGCGCTACGCTGAGTATGAGCAGATGGCGGCCGAAGGTAAGATCGAGCTATTCAAAACCATTCCTGCCACTGGGCTCTGGCGCAAAATGTTAACGATGTTATTCGAAACTGGCCACCCTTGGATTACCTTTAAAGATCCAAGCAATTTACGAAGTCCGCAAGACCATGTTGGGGTGGTGCATAATTCCAATCTCTGTACAGAGATTACGCTCAACAACTCTACTGAAGAGACAGCTGTCTGTAATCTTGGCTCCGTTAATCTCGCTCGCCACATTTCTGACGGCAAGCTTGATCGCGCAATGATCGAGGATACAGCGACCACTGCTATGCGCATGCTCGACAATGTGATTGATATCAATCTATATGTTACAAAGGAAACTAAAACTTCAAACATGCGCCACCGGCCAGTCGGGCTTGGTATCATGGGCTTTGCTGATGCATTGTTCCAGCTTGGCATTAACTTCGAGTCTGATAAAGCCGTTGAATTTGCGGATGAATCAATGGAGCTCATCTCCTACTACGCCATCCTCGGCTCGTCTCAATTAGCACGCGAAAAAGGCAGTTATAAGTCGTACAAGGGCTCTAAATGGGACCGCAACATATTCCCGCTCGATACGCTTGCCATCGTTGAGAAAGAACGGGGTACCAAACTCGAAGTAAACCGCAAAACAAGACTTGACTGGAAGAAGGTCCGTGAGCATGTCAAACGACATGGCATGCGTAATTCCAACACTATGGCTATTGCCCCCACGGCTTCGATTGCGAACATCGCCGGCTGCTACCCATGCATTGAGCCAATTTTCAAAAACCTCTACGCTAAAGCCAATATGAGTGGTGACTTTACAGTTCTTAATGCCTATCTAATAGACGATCTAAAAAAGCGCAATATGTGGAATCAAGCAATATTTGAGCAGATCAAAGTCAATGACGGCTCAATCCAAAACATCAGCTCAATCCCAGCCAGTCTACGAGCTAAGTACAAAGAAGTATTTGAGATCGATAGCCAATGGCTTATCAAGATTGCTGCCCATAGGGGTAAGTGGATTGACCAAAGCCAGTCGCTTAACATTTTCGTAGCGGGAGTCTCGGGAAAGAAATTAGCCGACATATATCAATACGCCTGGACTATGGGACTAAAGACTACCTATTACTTGCGTTCTCTGGCTGCTAGTCAGGTTGAGAAATCAACTGTTGATACGGCGGAACATGGCCAGACTCACAATCGCAGCACAGCTGAACAACCCACCGCGAGTGCTATCGCTCAAGATATGCCTGCTACGGAGCAGACGCAATCAAAGGATCAGGTCTAAATCATGCCAATCGCTCGCACCAA
>JBBSBN010000036.1:0-6051 GCA_038251205.1 Candidatus Saccharimonadia bacterium
CGTGATCTGTAGTAGCTTCACGTCTTCTGATCAGACCAACAATTCGTTTGTTGATGATCGGCGAGCGTTCTTCGATGATGGCCAAATCTTCCGGGCTCACTTGACCGAGTGTTACGCGTGCTCGTACTGCAGCGATTTCGACCAAGAGGGCAGCCGCCCATTGAGCTTCGGTCGTGAAATACTGACTCATCTCCGGCAATGAATACCGCTCATGCATGATTCCTCCTAGAGCGTATCAAGGTACGAAACAAAAAGCGGCCAAGCCGCTCATGCCAATATAGTATCACAAAATATATTCCTTAGATGTTAGAATGATTCTTGTAGCGTATACTTAATTGATATGAAACTTTTCTATCTATACTGGGCACTCGGAGCTATATTGCTCATAGTAATAATAATGATCGTCATACTTGCTACTAGCGTCAATCGCTATGCCAAGTATTGGCAGCGACAAACTGCACGCACTGATCTAAGCAGTCCTCTCATATATGTTGCTATGGGAGATTCGGCAGCACAAGGTATTGGCGCAAGCTCCGCCGCAAGAGGTTACGTGGGTATCCTCGCAAAACGGCTGAATAAAGAGAAGAATCGTCCGGTGCATGTCGTTAATTTGAGTAAAACTGGAGCCAAAATCAGTGATGTGCTAAGTACTCAAATCCCACAGCTCAACAAACTCCATCCTGACATCATCACGATCGAAATTGGTGCAAATGATATCAAGAATTTCAATGCTAGCACTTTTGAAGCACAAGCTAAGAAATTATTCGAACAATTGCCAAAAGGCACCTATATCTCGGATATTCCCTATTTTGGTGGTCGGTCTCGATGGCTTGACCCGAAGCAAGAGCATAACGTCGTTACCGCTAATACCATCCTGCACCAGCTTGCTCGGGAACATGGCACTACATTAATAGATCTTCATCAAGAAACCCAAAAACGAAACCAATATCCCTGGAGCTATGCAATTGATTACTTCCACCCTAATAATATCGGCTACCAAGCTTGGGCCGATGCTTTTTGGAGCAAGATGAGCGGCTAGCTACACATAGGTCAAGGTTCCCCAGGTGACAAAACTGCATAACTGTATTATCATTACTGCTCATGGTAGAAGTTCAGATAGAAGAAAAAACAATAGGCTCAAAGCAGCTTTTCAAAAACTTATCACTCAGATTTAGTGACGGGGAAAAGCTGGCGGTGATTGGTCGTAACGGAGTCGGGAAATCGACTCTATTTGCCATGATTGCAGCAAGAGACAATGAGTATATCGGCAAGATCACCAAACCATCCGGCTTACGCGTTGCTTTGACCGACCAAGAACACTTACCAACTAGCCAAGACAATGAGACTGTACTGCAGTATTTACTCCGAACCAACCAAAGCTACCAGCAGCTCAATCAAACAATCGAGCAGTACACCACAGACTCTGCAACTGATATGGCAAGTATTGAATCTTACTCTCAAGCTATTGAGCTGTTCCATCAATATGGCTTTGATCAGATTGAAAATAGTCTTGTTACGGCTCTTGAGAAATATCAAATTCCTGAGCAGCTAGCCCGCGGACCACTGGCAGCGCTTTCGGGCGGACAGAAGCGCTTTGTACAGCTTGTGCAGATCGAATTCAGTCACGCTGATTTCCTACTGATTGATGAGCCGACCAATCATATGGACTATGTCGCAAAAGAATCATTTATTGCTTGGCTTAAAGAATCAAAAGGCCCAACGATCGTTATTATCACCCACGACCGAGATGTACTGGCTGGGGTTGAGCGAATTGTCGAACTCAAGGACAAGCACGCGCTCTCCTATCGCGGAAACTACGAGGCATATCTCCGTCAAAATTCCACCAATACCACTAATCAAATGAGCCAATACGAGATTGCCCAGCGCCGTATCGCCAAGCTCAAGCAACAAATTGCCTATGCCAGATCAAAGAAAGCTGGCTGGAGCGGCACAGCAGATAAGAAGAATCCATTCGTTGTGATGGAAGTACGCCTTACCAAAGAACTCAAAGAGCTTGAGAAGACAGTTAAGCCATCGTTTTGGATTGACCAGGAATCCGTCCAAGACATGTCTCCCAAGGCCGGTGCCCGCTATGACAAATACAAAGATCGCAATATCAACATCTCACTTGATCAGGATGCTGTGTCCACTACCGAGCTGGTCCGAGTCGAGGATTTATCACTCGGCTTTGACAAGCCGTTATTTGAAAATATTACTTTTCGTTTGCAAACTGGTGAGAAAATTCAAATCCATGGCCGCAATGGAGCGGGGAAATCTACATTGGTCAGTTGTATTCGATCGACGTGGCGGCAAGAGAAGCCAGCTTCACGAATCTACGCCGGCTTAATCACTATTCACCCAAGCCTGCGCATCGGCTACTATGAGCAGGAGATCGGCGCTGAATATATTGAGATGCCGCTGATTGATGCTGTGATGCAAGCGTATCGCAATGTTGATCGCAGTATAACCCATAGTCGCGCAATGCAGATCTTGGCTGAGTATTTATTTGATCCGCCGGTCGATGGCAATATTCCACTGCGAAGATTGTCTGGTGGACAGCGAGCTCGCTTTCAGCTCATCCGCATGCTGGCGCACGATCCAAATCTGCTTATATTGGATGAGCCGACCAACCACCTTGATCTACCTTCAATCGAAGAGCTCGAGAATGCACTGCTAGACTACTCTGGAGCAATTTTGTATGTGAGTCACGATAGCTACTTCGCCAAAAATATTGGGGGCGAAGTCGTGCAAATTGGCCTGAGTTAGACCGAGCTTATTTTTGTTGAGAAAAAGTTAAGCCTTTTTCACCTAATGCTTGCGTTATCATACTGATAGTATTCGGGCCCATGGCATGCAATGCAGCTAGCTTTGCTTTACTCATGCCACTAAGCTGCTCGAGACGCGAAATGCCTGCACCTGCTAGTGCTCTTTGAGCAGGCTTGGATAAAAGATCTGGGAATTCTTTGGAAGTATTTTTGCTCATGATATATTCACTTATTATTGTGAGCTACTGCTGCACGCACAAGATCTTTTATGCCAGCTTCATTCATCTTGTCGTCTTTGCTCAAGTTAATCGAGCGGTGTTGCTTTGAATCGAGTCCACTATTAAATAGCTTATGAGAGTCTGATAATGATGCTCCAGCGAAAAAATTTATTTTCACGTGATCACGAAATGCACTAACCCCGCAAACCAAGCCATCTTGTGTCCAAATGGCGGTATCCCATTTCCACTCAAGTGTAAGCTTTGGGCCAGCTGCTTCAATTAATTCGCAGAGTCTTATCAGAGCTGACCCTCGCCAATCCCCAAACTCAGCAATTCTCTTGTCTAGTTTTTCTGCTGGTGTCATGTATTTTCTCTATCTTAGTTAGTTTCTAGCCCGGGCATCGGAAGCATTTCGAGCACATCAATTGAAGCACCTTGTCTTTTTAGATGAGGGTGCGATTTGAGTAATTCTACAATCATGGCTTTTGACTCACCTTCCATGGTGGCATAGCCGGATATATGGCTCTTGCTTTCATCTACCTCGCCAGGAGTTAGCTGGGCAACTGCCTGCAGTGGCAAGCCGAACTCAACTTTGGCCGTTTTGTTTGCTTCATCGTTCCACTGAATCCATTCATCCATACTTACTTTCATTTGCTCGGGTGTAGTCTGCGCCATGAGCTCAGCTGCCGGCATCGTTGAGCTATATAGGATCATATATTTTGCCATATTGAATCTCCACTTATTTATTAAATCTTATACCTTTGAGAAGGATGGAGCAATCAATTGATTTGTTTGCTAAAATTAGACTATGTTGCAATCAATCAAACATATCGTCATTGATGCCAATGATCCAAAGAAGCTGGCGGAATTTTGGTCAAAAGCCACTGGGCTTAAAATTGAAAATGACTATGGCGAGTTTATAATGCTAGCGAATAGCAAAGAATTTCCCACCATCGCTTTTTATAAAGTCCCGGAGAAAAAGGCAGTGAAGAATCGTGTCCATCTCGACTTTCGGGTTGAAGATGAGGCCTCGGAGTCAAAGCGCCTCGTTGGTCTTGGTGCTACCGAGCAATCAAAGCATGGAGATGACAATTTTCACTGGCGTATTATGACTGATCCCGAGGATAATGAATTCTGTATCAGCGGCAAGTGGTAGCAATACTTCTAATTTGTTCGTGAGGTATAATTAAACACAATGATAACTAGCTTAGGAGAAACATATGCAATCAAAACTTAATCCCTACATCAGCTTTCGTGACAATGCTCGAGAGGCAATGGAGTTCTACAAAAGTGTCTTTGGTGGCACACTTGAACTATCAACCTTTAAAGAAGGTGGTATGAGCAAAAACCAAGCCGACGCTGATCAGATCATGCACGGCATGCTTGTGGCCGAAAACGGCATGACGCTTATGGGTGCTGATACGCCTGATGGCATGGAATACAAGCCTGGTACCAACATCAGTGTTTCGCTCAGCGGTGACAATGAAGAGGAGCTCTCAGGCTATTACGAAAAACTGTCGGCTGGTGGCAAAATTGGACAACCCCTCACTAAAGCGCCTTGGGGCGACACATTTGGTATGCTTACTGACAAGTTTGGCATTTTCTGGATGGTGAATATCGCCGGCAAAGAATCTAAATAAATAATTCAAAGTATTTGAGCCCCGAGAATTTCCCGGGACTCATTGCCCTCACCCTTCCATCATCAACTTTTTCAGAGTCTCGGGATAAAGCTTTCGTTCTGCTTGCTTGATGCGCTCATGAAGAGAGTCAACGTCATCGTCTAGTTCGACTGGCACAGACGCTTGGGCGAGAATAGGACCAGAGTCAAGCTCGATGGTGGCGACGTGAATCGTGCATCCAGTTATCTTCACACCCGCTTCCAGCGCGTCAGCCACCGCCCGTTCTCCCCTGAACGATGGGAGTAGTGCCGGGTGAGTATTGAGAATGCGCTCAGCAAAGACCTCGAACATCGGCTCGGCAAGGATGGTCATAAACCCTGCCATTGCGACAAGATCAATTCTTCTGGCTTGCAGAGCTGCCACCACTGCCTGAGTGAATCCCTGGCGGTCCCAATCTTCGCCAATGTCACGGCGATAGCCAAAGTCGTGGCGATCCACGACGATAGCATGAATATTGCCTTGGCTCTTGGCGATTTCAATACCTCGGCACTTTCGATCTGCCTGTACCACGCTAATCGGAAGCTTTTGATCAAGCATGGCCTGGAGAATTGATCCAGTTCCTGATACCAGAACAGCCAATCGTGTCAAGATTCCCCCTTTGTCTCAAAAAACTTAGCGGCAAGATGCCGCTCAACAGAATCATTATACAATATCTTTAAATGCCCCTCTTTTTTCTAACTAAGCTGATGCATGGATCTTCAGTGTAATGTTGTTTGGGGTGAGATAGCCTTTTATCACGCAAACATTGATTGTAGTTTCGGATTCTTTTTCTTGTGAAGCTTTTATCTATCGCGGAATATCCAAACGAAAATATCACCAAAATAACTATCGCTACCACAGCTATAATTGTAGCTCGGTTGTATTTAGAGCTTAATGTTCGTGCTCCATTGCTGTTGTATATATTTATTTCATGCTTAGTCCAGAGGTTCAAAGCATCTTGCGAGAGCGCCATTGGGACAACAGTATAAAACAAGAAATAAAGTGGTTGGCCTTCATTATAAAAAACTGCCAACGCCCCCACAAATACACTTACTATGGGAGTTACGAATCTAAATACCCTAATTATCTTAATATTTCTAATATAACTGGGGGGATTGATGTACTTCAGGGTCCAATAGCTGGATACAATTACAAGAATTATTAATAATGCTATGCATAAGTGTAAGAATTGAGCCCGACTCTCTGGAGTTGGTGGAGGGCCAATCGGGCCAGCAAAATATATAAGCATTAGCGTTTCCATAATCCAATCCTAACATAAAATATTTATTTGGACTTTATGTGTAAACCCCATGTCCTATGGTGGCAATACTTATTAAAGCGTGCCAATCCGAATAATTGAATGTAAAATTGCAATTATGAATGAAGTAATCAAGAAATATAATCAGCACC
>JBBSBN010000037.1:0-6039 GCA_038251205.1 Candidatus Saccharimonadia bacterium
AGTACTAAAAAGATAACAATAACTTTGATGAGATGCTCTGCCAACTCTCCCGCGAAGTTGATGTAAGGCTGCCAAGCCAAATCGGTCCGCTGCTTCAATCATCATCACACTTGCATTTGGCACATCTACTCCAACTTCCACCATAGATGTAGCAACGAGAATATCCAGCTTATGATCAACGAAGTCAGCCATGGTCTTTTGTCTCTCTGCGCTCTTGAGCTGGCCATGTAGCAAGCCAATCCGTCGGTGGGAAAAAATAGTCTTTTGTAATCGATTATGCTCAGCTTTCACACTTGCACTATCACTACTATCAGTAGCGTCAATGCGCGGACAGATAATAAAGACTTGCCTACCGGCTGCTATTTGTTCGTCAATTTGGGCATAAGCATTGGCTCGCTCAATTTCCATAAACAATTTTGTAATGATCGGTGTTCGGCCTGGTGGCAGTTGCTTGAGAAATGAAATATCTAGATCGCCATAGACCGTAAGTGCTAAGGTACGTGGAATTGGAGTAGCTGTCATAGCCAATAAGTGAGGCATGAGTTTGGACTTGTCGCGGAGGGCAGTGCGCTGATCAACGCCAAATCGATGCTGTTCATCAATTACCACCAGTCCAAGCTTGGCAAAGCCAACGCTTTGGCCCAGTAGGCTATGCGTTCCAATGGCAAGTTGACCTGTGCCACTACTAAGAGCCTGCTGAATATTTGTCCGATCAGCAGCAGTATTACTGGCAATGACAAGTTGGCTTGTTATTCCTAATGGCTCAAGTATCTTGCTGGCTGAGATGAAATGCTGGCGAGCCAATATCTCGGTTGGAACCATTAATGCACTTTGGTACCCTGCATTGGCCGCAATTGCTACCGCCATCATCGCCACCACTGTCTTACCGCTACCCACATCACCAAGCAGTAAACGATTCATAGGATGTGGTCGGCCAATATCTTGAATGATTTGCCAGGCACTGGTGCGCTGATCATCAGTCAAGGTAAAGCCGAGGTTTTTGCTAAATTTATCCGCCATTGCTTGATTGTATGTGATGAGGGGAGCAGCTTCTGCAGCAATCTCAGATCTAATTGTTAGCCCAGTTAAGACAAGTAAAAAGAATTCCTCAAAGCCCAGGCTTCGACGAGCTCGAGCTAGCTCAGTACTACTACCTGGCTGATGCAATTGCCTGATGGCTTGAGCCCGACTCAGTAGCCCATGCGACTGTAAGATATCTGTGGGTAGAGTTTGGGGAATCTGGTCACAAACATCAATTGCCTGATCAATGAGCTTCCCTATCAGACGTGAATTAACAAGACTATTTTCAGAATAAATTGGATAAATTCTGCCTGCTTGACCCGTGCCTAACTCCTGAGTAAAGGTGGGTTGTTGGAGTGCTAGATTATTACTTTTGAAAGCAAACTCGCCAGCAAAATAATATGTCTCGCCTTCTTTAAGTAGATTGGTGAGATATGGTTGATTGAACCAAACCGCCTTCGTGGTGCCAGTATTATCAGACAATATTGCTTCGACTATGAGTACGCGACGGCGAGCAGTGCGATTCATATGTACTCGCTCAACTTTAGCCTTGAGGGTTACTCGTCCTGGACGCAACCGAGATATGGTCACCATTGTACTGTAATCTTCCCAACGACGTGGCCAATGCATCAGCAGATCTTCAATGCGTATCAATCCAAGTCGTTCTAGCCCGCTAGCAACTACCCGGCCAACCCCACTGAGCTGGCTGAGTGGAGTTGCTAAACTAAGCTTAGCAACTTGCTCCCCGCCTTGATCCACGCTCATTTTAGGCTAAGCTTTACCAGACGACGCTTACCTAGCTGGATGATGCTACCATTGTGAAAACCGTTAAAGTCAGCTGTTTGCACTACCCTACCATCAACCCGTACCCCACCTTGCTCCAAAATTCTTCGAGCTTCTGATCGACTCAAAACAAAATGATCATTCAAAATATCGAGCAAAATAGGAATTTTTCGACTTGATTCCTGTATAACAGCCACATCGGCAGGAGTTTGGCGTTCACGAAACTGCTTATTCCAAGCTGCTTCAGCAGCCAAGGATGTAGGCTCATCATAATAGCGCGCTACGATCCGACGTGCTAACCCAGCTTTGGTGTCACGGGGATTGTCGCCGCGCGCCATGTCAGCTTCGATCTGTTCAATCTGAGGCATCGGCATATCGGTCGCCATCTTAAAATAACTCGGGATAAACTCATCTCGTAATGCCATGACTTTGCCGTACATATCAATGGGCTTATCAGTGATATAAATACAATTGTCCCAAGACTTGCTCATTTTCCGGCCATCTGTACCGATTAAGAGCGGTAGGGTCAATACATTTTGGGGCACCTGATCAAATTGCTGTTGAATCTTTCTGCCAGCCAGAATATTAAATAATTGATCTGTACCCCCGATCTCCACATCCGCCTTCACTTTGATAGAGTCATATCCTTGAAGGACCGGGTAAAGGGTTTCATGTAATCCAACTGGCTTATTGGCTTTAATTCTATTGGCGAAGTTTTCCCGCTCAATCATCTGCTGGATGGTAAAACTACTTGCAAGCTGAATAAACTCACGGAGATCGATTTTGCCAAACCATTCGCTGTTATGATGAACCTCGGTTTTGTTGAGATCGAGAATCTTACCAATATGATTAAGGTATGTCTTTTGATTTGATTTCACCTCAGCAGCAGTAAGCATTGGACGTTGGCTGGTTTTATCTGATGTATCGCCAATTTGAGCCGTAAAGTCACCAATAATAAGTACGATCTTATGACCGAGCAGCTGAAAATCCCGCAATTTCCATAGCACCGTAGCATATCCGAGATGAATAAGCGGTCCAGTAGGGTCAATACCAAGCTTTACCCGAAGCTTACGACTGCCCCTCAGTTTCTTCTCAAGATCAGTTCGTACAATAACATCCTCCACATTGCGTGTCAGAAGTTCAGAAGTTGTGGAGCTGGCTTTCATATCTGTCAGTATAGCAGAAAAGCTGCTTTTACGCTCAAGAAGTATGCTATAATTAAGCCAAGATTTTAGAAGAAATATAAGCTTTCGAATGGCCAAAAAACCTACTAAGCCGCGTCGCGTCCGACGCTCCACGACCACTGCTGCAAGTGTAACGCAAGCTAATAAAGCTAGCTCGACCGGTGCCGCAGTTACTTCTGTTGCTAAAGTAAAAGGAACTGCCAAGGCCAAAGCAAACAGTGGTTGGCAAGCTTTTTTGCGTAAGCCGCTCTGGGTACGTTTTGTTCAGGTTGGAGCAGTTGGTTTTGGCTCATTATTAGCAATATTTCTGTGGTACGCCAAAGACCTACCAAGCCCAAACAAAGTTAATGCCACGTTATCTGCTCAGACCACCAAACTCTACGACCGCACAAGCACTCATGTCCTCGTAGAGATATATGGCGACAAGAATCGAAGTGTGATCGAGTTTGATCAGATGCCGCAGGTCTGTAAGGATGCAACAGTCGCAGTTGAAGATAAGAATTTCTATAAGCATGGTGCCTTTAGTCCAGCTGGAATTGCTCGAGCCTTCTCAGGTGTTCTGACTCGGACAAATCGTGGTGGTGGCTCAACCATTACTCAGCAATACGTAAAGAATGCACTTCTTACCGATCAGCGTTCATATAGTCGTAAGATTAAGGAGTTAATTCTCGCGATTGAAATCGAGCAACTCTACAATAAAGACGATATTCTCAAGCTGTATCTCAATGAAATCCCCTACGGCTCAACAGCATATGGCCTGCAGGCGGCAGCCAAGACCTACTTTAGTAAAGATGCCAAGGATTTAGATCTCTCTCAATGTGCCATGCTTGCTGCCATGCCGCAAGCTCCTACATATTATAGCCCCTATGGATTACATAAAGACGCCTTAATTGACCGGCAACACTACATACTTGGCTTGATGGCAGAGCAAGGTTTTATTAGCAAAACACAAGCGACTGCCGCTGAAAATGTGGATATACTTGCAGAGGTAAAGCCTCAAAACCTTTACGCCAATGTATTCGCCCCTCATTTTGTTGGTTACGTTCGAGCTCAACTAGAAGATAAATATGGTATCAAGAAGGTCAACGAAGGTGGTCTTAAGGTTGTCACAACCCTAGATTATGACAAGCAAGTGTTGGCAGAAAAAGCTGTGGCTGACAATATCGCTTCGGTTCGCAAAAATGGCGGAAGCAATGCAGCGCTCGTGGCCGAAGATCCAACGAATGGACAAATGTTGTCCATGGTAGGTAGTTATGACTATTCAAATCCCGAATTTGGTAGCTATAATGTGGCGGCGGCGGAACGTCAACCTGGCTCGTCATTTAAACCAATTACCTACTCAACGCTCTTTAAGAAGAATTGGGGGCCCGGCTCAACGCTGTATGACGTACCAACTGACTTTGGCGGAGGTTATAAGCCAGTTAACTATACGCATCGTAATTATGGCGTAGTATCAATTCGCCAAGCGTTCTCAGGTTCACTTAACATCCCTGCAGTTAAGGCCCTTTACTTGGGTGGCATTCAGAATGCCTTAGACACTGCAAAAGATCTCGGTATTACCACCCTAACAGGAGGTGTTGATCGATATGGTCTAAGTTTGACACTTGGTACTGGCGAGGTAAAACTTACAGAATTAGTAAATGCCTACGCAACTTTCCCCCGCCACGGCGACTATATCAAACAGTTGACGGTACTTAAGATTACCGAGTCCAATGGCAACGTCGTCGAAGACAATACCAAGGCTAGCTCAAATAAGCCAAAGCGTGTACTTGATCCCCAAATTGCCTACCTCGTGAGCAGTACAATCTCCGACAATACCGCTCGATGTAGTCTTGGTACCTTCTCGTGTCGTAATCCGCTGACACTCGGAAACCGTCCAGTAGCTGCCAAGACAGGGACGACTGACGACTTCAAAGACGCTTGGACGATGGGTTACACTACTCGCCTAGTGGCTGGTGTATGGGCTGGAAACAACGATAACACCCCCATGACCCAAGCAGCCTCTATCATATCCGCCCCTATCTGGAACCAATTTATGACTAATGCCACCAAAAATGATGCAGTAGAAGGCTTTACTCGACCAGCAGGTATCAAAGAAGTAACACTTGATGCTGACACCGGTAAAGTACCAACTACCAGTACCAAGCACACTCGCAAAGACCTCTTCCCCTCGTGGTATAAAGCCGAATCCGATACCGTCAAGGCCGGTAAGATCGATAAAGTAACCGGTAAGCTTGCGACGAGCTGTACGCCGCCAGACGCTATCCAGGACGTCACCAGCGGCACGATTCGTGCTGAGATCCCTCCAACTGACCCATCGTTTGGGCGTTGGAATCCTCCAGTCCAAGCTTTAGCAACTTCACTCGGCTTCACCAATAGCGGCGTACTGCCGAGTGATTCTGACACGATGCACTCCTGTTCGGATTCCAAACCTCGTGTTAGCTTGACCGTTAGCCCAACCTCAGGAAGCACTTTCACACTGAAGGCTCATGGTGTAAACGGTACCTTCCCGATTAATAATTACATCTTCTACTTTGATGGCAACCAGATTAATGCCGGTGGAAATGACTCAGTCGAATACACACCGCCAGCTGGTACGACGGGTCAGCATAGCTTTAGCGTTAAGGTATATGATACAGCACTCTATACCGACAGTTCTGAATCAGTTAATGTCAGCGTTGTAGCGAGTACCACCAAGATACCTGCTTTTGCCTGTAGCGCCTCCACCTGCTTAGCATCGGTAACGGGTGCTCCCAGCGGCACTATCACTGCCAAAATATCATACAATGGTGGTCCTTTCGGCAATACTAAACTTGGCTCTGGACCGAATGAAGGTTTTAGTTGGACTAATTTCCCCGGGGGTTCAGCCAGGGTGCAAATCACCGATTCAGACGATACTGTGCTGACCAAAAGCTATCCATAATAATTGATTTAGTCGAGATAGCTAGTAATTTTATCAATAAGTTTAAAAGCATCTGGTTTGCGTAGATTTCGAGGGCGGCTCAGCTCATTATCAATACTCGCTACAACTTTGGCTGGTCGTTTCGAGAAT